>JALHPW010000488.1 GCA_022842255.1 Saprospiraceae bacterium
CATTTTGGCTGGTAGCTACGAGGTGTTGCTCGTGTCAAGCCTGTTTGTTGGGTTTGGTAACGGTGCCGTGGAAGCTGCCTGCAACCCGATGATTGCGGCCATGTATTCCAACAACAAAACCACCATGCTCAACCGCTTTCATGTGTGGTTCCCGGGTGGTATTTTCCTAGGTTCGCTCATCTCGCAGTTCATCACGGGGATTGGGCTGTCATGGCAGGTACAAATTGCCGTCATGCTCATTCCGACCCTGGTATATGGTTTCCTTTTTTGGGGACAAAAATTCCCGGAAGCGGCGGCTGCCGGACAAGCCAAGATTTCCGACAACCTCCGAGGGATGCTCAACCCGCTCTATCTTTTCATGCTCTTTTGCATGGTGTTGACGGCCAATACGGAGCTTAGCACCCAACAATGGGTAGGCCCGCTGTTGCAATCCTCGGGCGCACAGCCTATGATTGTACTCGCGTTGACTACGGGCCTTATGGCCATTGGTCGTTACTATGCCGGCCCTGTTATCCATCGCTTCAACCCAACCGGGGTTTTGTGGGGTTCTGCCATCATGGCCGCCATTGGCATTTATTTGTTGGGACACACGACTGGAGCCATGACCTATGTGTCTGCCATCCTTTTTGCCGTGGGCGTGTGCTATTTCTGGCCTACCATGCTCGGTTTTACGGGCGAGTATATTCCCAAATCGGGAGCACTCGGCATGTCGGTCATGGGAGGCATGGGTATGTTTGCCACCGGACTTTTGCAGCCCATCGTGGGCGGCTGGATTGACGCCTCGAAAAAAAGCGCCGAAGCCAGCGGACTTACCGGTACAGCGGTTGAACTAGCGGCAGGGCAAGCTACGCTTGGAAAACTCGTGGTGTTCCCACTGATTCTGATTGTTGCTTTTGGCGCCTTGTGGTTTTATATGCGTGGGCGGAAAAGTGGGGAGTAATTGCCCAATCCCGCATTGATTTTTCCAGACCTAAAAAGAGGCTGTCTCAAAAGGTTGATATTGAGTTTATACGGTTGATGAAGGTTGATAATTGCACTCAAAAAAAGCAGGAATCGTCCCCTTTTAGGGTGCAAAAAATAAACCTTCATCAACTTTATCAACCAAATCAACTTTTGAGACTGCCTCTTTTGTATTTTGCTGATTATGCCCACACTCTACCTCATCCCTTGTCCCATCACAGAAAACGCCCTGCATACGGTACCTCCCTATGCCCAAGAGATTGCGCGTAACCTGGATGTATTCATCGCGGAACGTGCCAAAACCGCTCGGCATTTTGTGAAAAGCCTGGGCCCCGCAAAGCCGATTCAGGAAATGATTTTTGTGGAATTGCCGGATAACCAGGATTTTGAGGAAGCCGAACAGGTGTTTCGCGAAGCGATCAAAAATGGGAAAGACTTGGGCTTGCTTTCTGAGGCCGGCTGTCCGGGCGTAGCCGATCCGGGTGCGGCGATTGTGGCGCTTGCGCATCGGGAAGGGGTGAAAGTGGTGCCGCTGGTGGGACCTTCCTCGCTATTGCTGGCGCTTATGGCCTCGGGCATGAACGGCCAAAAATTTGCGTTTCAGGGTTATCTGCCCGCCAAACGCCCGGAACTTGCCAAAGAGCTTCGCCGACTGGAAAACCTTTCCCGGCAGCAAAATCAGACCCAAATTTTTATCGAAACACCTTACCGCTCGCAGATGGTCCTGGAAGTTGCACTTGAGTCTTTGCAGCCCAGCACCCTTTTTGGCGTAGCGCAAGACCTCACCGGCGAAGCAGAATTCATCCGCAGCCTCAGCGTGAAGGATTGGAACAAATCAGGGAAAAAGACATTGGAGAAGTTGCCGGGGGTGTTTTTGATTTATTGCGGGAATTAAGAGGGGTATTTCACGCAACGACGCTACGACGCTACGTTTTTAGAGGGGGAAGGGGGGCACGCTACGCCGCTACGTTTTAGGGTTTCACGCTACCCCTCTAAAACGTAGCGTCGTAGCGTCGTTGCGTGAAACCCTAAAACCCTGCGCCGTACCCTGAAACCCTAAAACCCAGCGGAGTATCCTGAAACCCTCACCGCAAGATAGCAAACTGTGCCCCAAAATTCATGCGCAGGGTAGGGATAAAATCAGGTGCTTCGGTATAAATCTCCGGGTTTTCGCTCCAAACGATGGAGGGCCTTGCCGTCAAGCGAAAACCTTCGGTTCGGAACAAATTGAAGCCAATCCCAAAGGTGAAACTCGTGGTGCGTTTTTTAAAAAGTTGGTCGTGCCGAAACTCGTTGAACGATTGAAAATCCAACTCAGCCCCGCTGAATACCAAGCGATCAGGCGTACTTGGGTCAAGAAAATCGACCGACATGCCTGCTTGCAAAAAGACGCATTGACAACGGTGCACCCGCACTTCCGCCTTGAGCGGCACGGTCCAGTAGGCTGGTTTAAAGGCGCGGATATTGGATTTGTAGCGCGTCACCAACACCCCGTTTTCCTCTTTTTGAATAATTTGTCCTGCAAAAACCGGGTAATCATACTCCTGGAAATATTTGCGTCCGATGCCAACGCCCAGGGCGAATGTATTGATGGGTACCTCCAATTGAAAACTTGGGATAACACGTGGTATTTCCCCAATGGTCAATTGGCGCACATCGAAACCAATTTCGAGGCCGCCCACAAGTTTGCCAAAATTGGGTTGGGCAAAAGCGGTTTGGAGCGCACAGCAGCAAACAATCAACAGAACAAGTTTTTTCATAGCGCGGATAGTTTGGTTCAAAGATAACAGCGGAGTGCTCCACGCTGCTTGCCTAGATGGATAAAACTTCAGTTGCCACGAATTGCACTAATTTTCACCAACCAGATTCCACATTCGTGAAAATCAGTGCAATTCGTGGCAGAAAAACAATCCGCGGCCATAGAAAACGAAAAACCCCGCCCGGCGCATTGCCGGACGGGGTTCGTGTATCGCTGGTTCTGATATTCTTTATTTGATTTTGGCAAGGTCAGCGCTGGTGTTGTTTGCACCGCGGCTGGTCCATTCGATTTGGTCTGGGTTGCCAGCAGCAGTCAATTCAACCGTAGCGGTTTCTACCAGCGTCAAACCAGTCACTTTGTTGCCAATGTGGCCGTTTTCGCGGTAGTTGTTTTCCCAGTTCACTTTGTATTCGTTTACGTTTGCACGAAGTGATTCGTTGATGGTAGCCACGGTCATCGTTTCAGGATTTACACCTGCTACGAAGTGTGTGCCAAGGTATTCACCGGTTTTGCTGAAAACACTGATGCTGTATGTTTTCGTGCCACGGCTGAAACCGCGAGCGATATTGTAAAGTACTGCAGTGTATTCTTTCGTTTCAAAAGAAGCAACTGGCTCTGGGCAAACAGGCATGTTGCTGTAAGATGCGCTGCGCTCCAACTCAGGAAGAAACTGGTAGTATTCCCAACCAAGGCGAGCAACTTTTGCTGCTGGGCGGGTTTCGAGTTGACCTTGCAAGTCTTGAGCGTTGAACGTGTAAGGAAGCGAAGCCTTTGGGAACTGAGCCAAGAAATCTTGGAACGTAGGCGTTGCGTCCTGAGCATTCAGGGTAACGAAGCTTGCGAGTGCAAGGAGAAGAGCCGGGATTAATTTTGAATTTTTCATTGTATCGATCGGTTTTGGATTTGTGTGAGTGGAGTATTATTCTGTGGCTTGATTAAGTTGTGTGTAAGCCAGTTTCCCCTTCTATTTCAAATTGCTTGCCAAAAAGAAAAACAAGGGGCTTTTTTCAGAAAAATATTTCCAAAAAAGTGAGAATTAGACTTTTCGGGGTAGGAAAGTCACATTTTTCGGTAGCTTTTTTTGAGAAAGCGGTACCGAAAGCCTTGCCAACATTTCAAAGAACCAGCGATGATTATCAATCACTTACGAAACAAAACCGTGAACGGATTGGGTGTTAAAGTTTTTTAAGCGGGGTATTTTTACTCCTTAAAAGATTTTTTTTCAAAAAAATCACCTGATTTCCCACAAGGCCCAGCCATTGGGCCATTCTGCGCGCAGTTGGAGCCGGTAATTTGTTTTCAAAAAATCCCAGTTCAAAATCGGGTTCTGCCCCTGCCATTGCGGGCGCAAGGCTTCGTTGAACAATACGAAACTTCCCACCGGGTATTCCGCATACCGACGCTCCCAAAGGTTATGGAATTGAACATCGGGCAAGTAGGTCCGCAAGGCCACGTCCAAATCGAATGCATACAAAGTGGCATTGGGCGGAATCGTAGATTGGAGGGTTGTGGCGATTTCCTGCTCCAAATGGTTTCGGGCAAGGGTAGGCGCCAGCATCCGTACGCAGCAAAAAAGTTGCAAAAC
>JALHPW010000489.1 GCA_022842255.1 Saprospiraceae bacterium
CTCAAATAGCCTGAATCAAATCATACTGCGTCACCACATGCAATCCCCCAGAGCGATCCGTGGCAATAACGGCAGGGATTTCTTTGGAGATATAGCGGTTGAGCTGACTGATAGGCAGGTCGTCCTTGACCATGGGAAAGGCTTCGCCCATCACCTGGCGAACGGGCTTTTCCGAGTTGTGCAGCGGGTTTTCCAACAGGAAATGCAGCACCTGGGTTTCGGTGATGGAACCGACGATTTTATCGCCATCCATAACTGGTAGCTGACTCAAATCGTGCGATTTCATCAGGTTAAATGCATTGCGGACGGAATCGTTGACTTCTGCCCCAAAGAACCTGCGGTCTTTTTTGCGCGAAATCAGGTCGCTGATTTTCAGTTCGTCTTCCAGGAACCCGCGTTCGCGCATCCAATCGTCGTTGTAGATTTTTCCGACGTATCGACTCCCGTGGTCATGGAAAATAACCACTACCACATCGTCTTTTTTGAGTTTGCCGCGCAGTTGCCAAAGGGCGCCCATCGCGCTGCCCGCAGAATAACCCAGCAAAATCCCTTCTTCCCGTGCGAGACGACGCGCCCATAAGGCGGCATCTTTGTCGGTGACTTTTTCAAACAGGTTGATCAGGCTAAAATCCACGTTTTCTGGCAAAATATCCTCTCCAATACCTTCCGTGACGTACGGGTAAATCTCTTTGGGATCGAAAATACCCGTTTCGTGGTATTTTTTGAACACCGAGCCGTACACATCCGCGCCCCAAACCTGGATGTTGGGGTTTTGTTCCTTCAGGTACTTGGCCGTGCCGCTCACGGTACCTCCGGTGCCTACACCAACCACCAGGTGGGTGATCTTTCCATCGGTTTGTTTCCAGATTTCCGGGCCAGTACTTTCGTAGTGCGCCTGCCGGTTGGAAAGGTTGTCGTACTGGTTGCACCAGAACGAATTGGGGATTTCCTTGCTGAGCCGCTTGGCGATGGAATAGTAAGAACGCGGGTCGTCTGGTTCTACGTTGGTTGGGCACACGATGACCTCTGCGCCCAGGGCACGAAGCATATCCGCCTTTTCCTTGCTTTGTTTGTCGGTAGTGGCAAAAATGCACCGATAGCCGCGCACACAACCCACCAAGGCAAGTCCCATTCCGGTATTGCCTGAAGTGCATTCAATGATGGTGCCGCCCGGAGCCAGGTCGCCGCGCGCCTCCGCATCGTCAATCATTTTCACCGCCATGCGGTCCTTGATGCTGTGGCCAGGGTTGAAGGTTTCCACCTTGGCCAAAACCAGTCCTGGAATGTCGGCGGCCACCTTGTTAAGCTTTACAAGGGGGGTGTTGCCGATGGTTTCTAATATGTTTTTGCTGTAGTTCATGTGAGTGTAAGTATCCCGGAACGCTGTTCCGGGCATGTAAGTACCCCGGAACTCCGTTCCGGGGGGTATGTGCGCCGGAACTCCGTTCCGGGTGTTTAAGCCCCGGAACAGAGTTTCGGGGTACAGCCACGTCAAAGCTTTCGATGAAGCCGCACATAGCTTTGAAAACGCTCGGCATTCACCTTATGCGCGGCAAAAGTTTCTGCAAAGGCATGGGTGCCCGATTCGTCCGGTTTTGCACAGAAATACAGGTAATTGTGCTTTTCTGGATTCAAAACGGCGTCCAAGCTTGGGATGGAGGCCATGCTGATGGGTCCAGGTGGCAAACCTTTGTACACATAGGTATTGTAGGGCGAATCAAAACTGGTGTGGTACTCGGTCACGCGGCGGGTCCCAAAATCTCGGGTGGCGAAAACGCTGGTGGGGTCGGCCTGCAATTTCATGCCGATTTTCAGGCGGTTGAGGTACACACCGGCGATGGTCGCCTTTTCGCTGTTGGCATTGGTTTCGCGCTCTACGATGGAGGCGAGCGTATAGGCCTCCTTTTCAGTTAACCCCTGTGCCTGCGCCTTGGCGCGCCGGTTGTTTTTGTCCCAAAATGCCGTGTGTTCCTTGATCATTTTGTTGACAAATCCTTTCGGGTCCGTATTCCAATACATTTCATAAGTATTTGGGATAAAGGCACTTATCAGGGTTTCTTCGGTGTATCCGATTTCCCGAAGGAAATTTTTGTCACGAAAAACCTGGAGCAGGGCAAGGGAGTCGGACTCGATGAAACGCGAAACTTTTCCTGCCACTTCCTCCAACAATCGCTCGTTGTTGAGTACCACCTTCACCGGGGCTTGTTCGCCTGTGCGCAGGTGCTGAATGAGTTGACGGTTGGTCCAACCCGGTTCGATTTTAAATCGACCAGACCGCATCTTGTCTTTTCGGTATTTCATCTGTTCCGCTAGCCAGCGGAAATTCACTTCGTCGCGCACAAAACCGTTCTTTTTCAAGATTTGTACCACCTCATCAAAAGTGGCGCCAGTGGGAATACAAACATAGGGGTCTGCCAGTTCGGAAGGAACGGCCGGGAACCAAAACCCTTTGATGGGTTCCCAGGCAAAATAAGCGCCGCCAAGCAGCGCAACGAGCAACAGCACCAGTATGCCCTTACGGGCAGATGATTTTTTAGCGTTCATGTTCTTGTGCCTAAATGATTGGGCTTGAATGTTTTGTATGGATGATAATATTGCCATTTGTAAGCATTAGCGTTTCAGCGTGCAAAGGTAGCAACGAAGTCCACTACAGCATTTCGTCATAGACAGAAAACTTTGCTTTGACTAGCGAATGGCTACCCTGAGGCGGTCAACACCTGGTTGATCCAAGATTGGGATTTTGTCATCAATTCGTCGGGGTCTGCGCTTTGCAAGGGCGTTCCATAGTGGAGTGCAACTTCGATTTTTTGCTCTGAAAACCGTCGTTTGGCGTGGCTGAGGAAGCTCTCCTTACCAATCCAAAAATCTTGCTCATCGGCAAAAACAAGGGCAACGGGCACTACCGGAATATTGGCCTGAGCGGCCAACTTGAACCCGCCTTTTTTGAATGGAAGCGTTCCGGGCAAACCCGAGGTGGTGCCTTCCGGAAAAATGATCACAGAGTATCCGGCCTCTATTTTTTCTAGCATTTGGCGCAGGGTACCCGATCGACTACCTGCGCTTTCCCGGCGCAAGTATAGGATGCCTGCCATTTTTGCACCTTTGCCGATGAGGGGCCAATTGGCCAATTCGGCTTTTGCTACGGGATAACCGTACACATCACAAAGCATCAGGATGGGATCCAGGTAGGAGCGGTGATTGCTGACCAGCAAACAAGGATAGTCTGGCGCAGTCCCTACCGTTTTCATGGAAATACCTACACTGGGCAGCAGATTGCGTGCCCAACGACGTCGAACCTGCATGGAACGTTGAATATCTTGCCCCCAAAGCAGGTTTCGCAACCAAATTTCAGCAACAATGCTGGTGGTGTACAGTACAAAAAACAGGAATCGGGATATAACTCGAATGGTTTTCACGCGACGAAGGTCGAGAATTGGATGTTTTTTAATTCAGATATTTTAGGCTCGCCCAAAGCGCTCCAAATGAAAAAAGGTGTCCACGTGAGCAGACACCTTTCAAAATCGGTTATAGAGACTTGATTATTAGATTTTTAGCGAAAGGTTGATGAATTCGCGCTCACCAAACCTTCATGAATCTCTTGCAGGCTGATGTCCAAATGAGAGGCGTCATAGACGCATTCCCCGTTGATAATCAGCAGCACTTGGGGTGATTCATGGTGTACCTGAAATGTTTCTGCCACTTGGCGCGACACCGGACGGAATGAAAGCAGGTCGAGATAGTAGGCTTCCATTTCATCCGAGGCAAAATCCCAATCGTCTTCGAGCCGGTATTTTGCGATGGCAGAAATGTTGCAACTGGTGCTGTGCTTAAAAATAAGACAAGGAACCTGCTGCGAACGCAATTTGATTTTTGCTATCCCTTCTTCAGACACCAATGGGTGCCAATCTATTTTTGCCATGATTACAAGTCAGCGCCTGGGCAGCCGTAGCCCCTGTGGCAAGATTCGAGGAGGAAAATAGCAGCCACGAAGGCAAGGGCGATGAATTTTTGCCAATTTTTCATTATAAGAGATGCTTGATTGCAGAGTGAATTACGATGGTTTTTAAATACTTTGCGCGTAGAAACGGCAGAGATCTGGGCTTATTGTTGCAAAGGCTGTGCCAGCCTTCAATTTTGGGCAAAATTATACCAAAAACGGCAGTTGACAGAATTTTAGTATCCAATGGCGTTAAAATTAACACATATTCAGGATAAAATTCTTACAACAAGGCAAAAACAGTGTTCAGATTTTGAAACCTCCATGCCCCTACCCCATCGCTGCCTTCACAAAAGCCACAAACA
>JALHPW010000490.1 GCA_022842255.1 Saprospiraceae bacterium
CACCCCAATGTGGAAGGCCAAAAAATTGTGGCGGAGAATGTTTGGAAGGTGCTGAAAACGATTTTGTAACTTATCTATCCCGTCAGCAAGTATGTACCGGCGACTTTAGTCGCAGGATGCCGGGGGGGGGGGGACGCAAACAGGCTCTTTCGGGCATCCTGCGACTAAAGTCGCCGGTACGTACTTGCCGACGGGATATCCTGCGGCTAAAGCCGCCGGTACATACTTACCATTCCTCCAACTTAACCCCAATCGTGCCGCCGGAACCAGACACCGTGAAAACCGCTTCTGCCCATTTGGGTGCGCGGAATTTGGGACGGGCATTGTTGGAGAAGCCATACGGCTCACTGGGAATACCCATCCAATTGGTATCCAGCTGGCCATTGCCGTTCAGGTCATGGAAACAACTCACTGCATATTGACCCGGGGGCAAATTGCCCAAGGATAATTTCAGGGTGCCTTTTTGTGCGATGGGCACAATTTTCTTGCGGTATACCTGTTCAACTTGCAAAAATGCGTCGGACCGATTGTAGATGGCCACGTACAAGTCGCCCCGTACCTCGCGGATATTGCTAAAGTCTACCGTGAGTTCGGGTTCAAAAAAAATTGGAAAGAAACAGAGGAGTAGTAGCATGGTGGAGCGTACTGGGATATTTAGATACTGGGATATTTAAGAAACCTGACTATCCTCCTATTGTACAGTGGTGGTGAAATTGCCCCGGTCTTCAGGCCGGGGATTGAAAAGGAACAAATGTAAGTCAGGACTTTAGCCATTAAAAACAAGGGCTAAAGCCCTACATCTCCCAAAATCCCTAACGTCCCCGGTCTAAAGACCAGGGCAATTCCTTCGAGAACCAATATTGTACAATGTGCGGATAGTTAATTTAAGAAATTAAGAAATTGGGGTATTTGATTGAAAGTCAAGGATTTGCAGGCGAATTTCCCAATATCTGAATATCATTCAATTTCATTTCAGCGTTTAGAACAGGAAATTTGGACGATGGTTGTCGCAAATCGCAGAAGGCTTCATCGTCAAAAATTTTATTCTGAAACCGCTCCCAATTATTTGATTTTTCCAAACATTGAACACGCTTCGCCTATTATTAACAAACACTTACCCGTTAAGGCTTTTTTTTCTGCGGAATAAAAGCGTACTTTTGCGACCCGTTTGGGGAGGCTGCGCCTTTTTGTTAAAAATTTGGGCAATTAACGCATTTTTCGATATAAATTTCTTGTTCGAATCAAAAAACAGCCCACACCCAAACATCATTTTTTAAAACCTCGATTTACAAATCGTCTTCGCTCACCATTACGTTTTCCATGAAGAATATTCGCAACGTCGCAATCATCGCCCACGTAGACCACGGTAAGACCACCCTGGTAGACAAAATGATCCTCGCTTCCCAAATCTTCAAGGAACACGAGATGACCGGCGATTTGATGCTCGACAACAACGACCTCGAGCGTGAGCGTGGCATCACCATCCTCTCCAAAAACGTTTCCATCAACTTTAAGGGAACGAAAATCAACGTAATCGACACCCCAGGTCACGCCGACTTCGGTGGCGAGGTGGAACGTGTGCTCAACATGGCCGACGGTGTGCTGCTCCTCGTGGACGCATTCGAAGGCCCGATGCCACAGACGCGTTTCGTACTGCAAAAAGCACTGGAGATGGGCAAAAAACCCATCGTTGTCATTAATAAGGTAGACAAACCCAACTGCAACCCGGATTGGGCGCACGAACAGGTGTTCGACCTGATGCACTCCCTGGGCGCTACCGAAGAACAACTTGACTTCCCCGTCGTATTTGGCTCCGCCAAAAACAACTGGATGGCGCACGACTGGAAAAACCCAGCTACCGACATCATGGTATTGCTGGAAGACATCGTAAAATACATCCCCGAACCACAGGTCGCAGAAGGAAATACCCAGATGCTGGTAACTTCCCTCGACTTTTCGACGTTCATCGGACGTATCGCGGTAGGTCGTCTTTTGCGTGGCAAACTGGTTGCAAACCAACCGGTTACCCTCTGCAAAAAGGACGGCAAAATGATCAAACACCGCATCAAGCAGTTGTTCGTGTTTGACGGTCTCGGCAAAAAAGAGGTGAAAGAGGTAGAGCCAGGCGATATCTGTGCCGTAGTAGGGGTTGATGGTTTTGAAATCGGCGATACCATCGCAGATTACGACAATCCGGAAGCACTGGCACCGATTTCCATCGACGAGCCAACCATGTCGATGATCTTCACCATCAACGATTCCCCGTTTTTTGGTCAAGAGGGCAAATTCGTTACCAGCCGCCACGTTCGCGAGCGTTTGGAAAAAGAATTGGAGAAAAACCTGGCGATGCGCATGGAAGACACCAACTCTGCCGATTCCTTTATGGTGTTCGGACGCGGTGTTTTGCACCTTTCGATCCTGATCGAAACCATGCGTCGCGAAGGCTACGAACTTCAAATTGGCCAGCCCCGTGTAATTGTGAAAACAATCAACGGCCAGAAATGCGAACCAATCGAGGAACTCACCATCGACGTTCCGGAATCCACCAGCGGTAAGTGTATCGAACTCGTGACACGCCGCAAGGGGGTCATGAACAGCATGGAACCCAAAGGCGACCGCTTCCTCCTGCGTTTTGAAATCCCAGCGCGCGGCATCATCGGGCTGCGCTCCAATATCCTCACCGCCACACAGGGTGAGGCCATTATGACCCACCGTTTCAAAGGCTACGAGCCTTGGCGCGGCGACATCGGTGGCCGTCAGAACGGCTCGCTGATTTCCATGGAAACGGGCAATGCGTTTGCGTACTCGCTCGACAACCTGCAAGACCGCGGCACATTCTTCATCGAACCCGGTGAAGAGGTGTACGAAGGACAGGTTATCGGCGAAAACAACCGTCCGATGGATTTGGTCATCAACGTGACCAAGGCCAAAAAACTGACCAACCACCGTGCTTCTGGCGCCGATGATAAAACCTCGTTGCCACCTGCCCAACGTTTCACCCTTGAAGAGGCGCTGGAATACATCCAGGAAGATGAGTACGTGGAACTGACGCCTAAAAGCATCCGTTTGCGAAAGATTTACCTCAAAGATTTTGAGCGTAAAAAATCTGAAAAAGGACTTTCGGTAGCATAACCGTTGGAGGAGAACGCATATTTTTTCGATGCCAGGAGGGCCTAGACGCACTATTTCCGCCTGGAGGCTCGGAAAAAAATTTCAAAATCCGCTCGTTTGTCTGGAAATTTTACTTTTGCAGCCGTTTTTGGCTGGAAAACAATTTGGCAAACCTTGGGTTTCTCTCCAAAAACATTTTCTTTTTTTGAAAAAAACATTTTTCCCAGAATCAAAACAGCTCGATTGGGCGTTTACAAAAGGTTTTTGAGAAAACTGGCTTTCGCCCAAGCCCCACTGCCTGACAAATAAACTATGCGTACCAAACTATCTCAGTTCAATTTTGACCTTCCCGCCGAATTGGTGGCCCAATACCCCGCTGAAGAGCGCGACCACAGTCGCCTCATGGTGCTACACCGCAAAACGGGTAAAATCGAGCACAAGATTTTCAAAGACATCCTCTCTTATTTTGGGGATGGCGATACGATGATCTTCAACAATACGAAGGTTTTCCCGGCAAGACTTTTTGGACAAAAAGAAAAAACCGGCGCGAAAATCGAAGTATTCCTGCTTCGCGAGCTCAACCACGACGCCCGCCTTTGGGACGTGTTGGTCGATCCTGCGCGTAAAATCCGGGTAGGCAACAAACTTTATTTTGAAGACGAACATGGCAACGACGCGCTGGTAGCAGAAGTAGTGGACAACACGACTTCCCGCGGCCGTACGATTCGTTTCCTGTTTGACGGCACGGAAGAAGAGTTTGTCAACGAACTCGTTAAGCTGGGCAACACGCCCCTGCCCAAATACATTGAGCGGGAGCCAGAAGCCATCGACCGTGAGCGCTACCAAACCATCTACGCCAAAGAAATGGGCGCAGTGGCAGCTCCTACGGCCGGTCTTCACTTCAGCCGCGAGCTGATGAAACGCCTCGAACTCAAGGGCGTGAATTTTGCAGAACTAACCCTCCACATTGGCCTGGGTACTTTCCGCACGATTGATGTGGAAGACCTTTCGAAGCACAAAATGGAGGCCGAATACTTCAAAATCCCACAGGCGGCTGCAGAAACCGTCAACAAAAGCCTCATGGCCGAAAAGAAGGTGTGTGCGGTGGGTACTACGGTAATGCGTTCTATCGAAACTTCGGTAAGCGCTGAGCGGATGCTGAAACAAGTGGAGGGCTGGACCAACAAG
>JALHPW010000491.1 GCA_022842255.1 Saprospiraceae bacterium
CTATTTGAACACCATAAAGGTATTTTTGACACCTGCAAACAGTTGGTGGTGGTGGTAAGCCCGCGGGCGTCCAGCGTTAAAGCCCGTCTGTTCAAGTTTGAAAAAAAAGGAAAAAACTGGCAGCAAGTGGGCGGGGCGCACCCCGTAAACCTGGGCCGGAAAGGCCTGGCATGGGGTAGGGGACTGAACAGCGCAAAACCAGGATTGCAAAAAAAGGAAGGCGACCAACGTTCCCCGGCCGGTATTTTTCGCTTCGGTGCGGCCTTTGGGTATGCTCCAGCGGGTACCTTGGACTTAAGGATTCCTTACGTACCGATTACAGAAGCCCAGATTTGCGTCGAAGACGGGGACTCGAAATACTATAACCAGGTGGTGGACGCCAATCAGGTGGAAGTGGACTGGGAGCAACGAGAGCCCATGTTGCGCAAGGACGGACAATACAAATGGGGGATTTTTGTGAAACAAAACCTGCCACCCGAACCTGGTGCGGGCTCCTGCATTTTCTTCCATCTCTGGCGAAAACCGGGCTCTGGCACCCTGGGCTGCACCGCCATGAATGAAGCGAACCTTTTGTCGCTGATGCAGTGGCTGGACCCGCAAAAGGAGCCTTTGTTGCTGCAAATGACGGAGGCTGCCTATGAAGATTATCAGCGTAAATTTTCGCTGCCCTCGCTAAAAGTACAACAGGAATAATTCTATTATCTTTGGCCGCCTCCCAGCCGGTTATCCAACGTCTATTTCGTTGATGAAACAATCTACCCTAGTACTTCTAACGTTCCTATCGCTGGGATGCGCCTCTGTCAAGCTGTCCGCACAGCGGACAGGCATGGAGTGGCTGACCACCAAGCAGGGTTTATCGCAAGGCTTTGTCGGTTGCCTGTTACAAGACCGGGAAGGATTTATCTGGGCGGGCACCAAAAATGGCCTAAACCGTTATGATGGTTATCGTTTTGAAGTTTTTACCAAAGACCCCTACGACGAATTTTCCCTTTCCAACGACTATATCACCCATCTGGACGAACATGGCGACTTTATCATAGTAGCCACCGCATGGGGCGGAATCAACCTTTTGCACAAGAAGACCCGGAAGGTATACCGACTTCATTGCGAGATACCTGTCTGGAACACCTCTCTGGATCAATGTTTTGTTGGTTGGTTGGCTGTGGATGCTTCGGGGGATATTTGGGCGGAGGTACAAACGCCAAATCAGCCCTGGGAGTTTTGGCGGATGTACAAATTTTCCATTCCACCAGACTTTTGGAAAAAACCGCCGCCGAACAATAACTGGCAAAAAAAGATTGCCGTGCAGGCCTTGGCGAAGGATTTTTCCACCATCCCCTACATGCACTCCGATGGGAAATTTATATTGGTTCCAGGCCCCGAAGGAGTTTTTGAAATCAATACCGCTTCGCTTCAATTGACCCAAATAGCGCCACCGCTCTCGGCTGAAAAATTGAACCAGGGTAGCATGATTCAAAGTGATGAGCATGGAAGGTTTTGGATAGTCAGAGGGTATAGCATAAATTATCAGCGCACTGCTGATATCTATCATTACGACCCGAACCCGCTTGGGGAGCTATCCAAGGCATTGCAACCCATTGCGCTTAATCAAAAAAACTTTGCACTGCAACATATTGCCCAAGGCATTGCATGGGTGAATTTTCAAGGGGAAATAAAGGGATATCGAATTGACCAGAACGGCAGATTTGACCTGAATCAAGCGGAAATAACGGACATCCAAATACCGGAAGGTGCTTGTAGTAGCCTTACCGACCGCTCCGGGAATGTCTGGTTTGGCACGAACGGTTTGGGAATCGTAAAAGTCAATCCACAATCGAAACGTTTTCGTAACCTGTTTCCCGGAGAGAGTGTTTACAGTCCAATCCTGCAAAGTCGCAATGGGGAGGTAATTGCGTACACCAATAACTACAAACTGCTCCATTATACTGCGCAGACTCCAAAAAGTATTATTCCTCCATTCCAAGAATTAGCCGATGTTTCCATGGCGCAGGATAAAGGAGGCACTTACTGGATTTGTGGAAGAAACGGGTTGAGCTACGACTGGTTTTTGAAAAAAATAGACCCGACAGGCGGTCTGCATGTTTTTCCCATTCCATCCTACAATGAACGAACGCCGGCACCAATGACCCTTGATGCAACGGGCGACCCCTGGATTGTGACTGCTGGAAGTTTGGTCCATTTCAACCAAAAAACAGCGCAGTTTTCCTGGTTCGATTTTCGGAAAATAATACCTGGCCCGTACGAGGTTTTTTCGCTGGCTCAAACAGCTGACGGGAGCTGGTGGCTCGCTACCCGCCAAGGCCTTGTTCGCGCAAAACCATCCGCTTCATCCGCCGGGAATTTTGATTTTGAATCCTTGAAGAATGACCGGACCAGCCGGAACTCCTTGCGGAACAACCTGGTAGCGAGCCTGTTGACTGATCCCCAAGACCCATTTATCCTTTGGATTGGCACAAAAGGTGGAGGACTTGACCGATTGGATGTGCGCACCCTGCAATTCACCCACCTCACCACCCGGGAAGGCCTGCCCGATAATGTGATCTATGGGATATTGGCAGAATCAGGGCCTTCTACAGCTGGAACAATCCTTTGGATGAGTTCCAACAAAGGCCTCATCCGCTACCATCCATCCAGTGGGGCCATCAAAAATTACACGGAAGAAGATGGGGTACAAGCCAACGAGTTTAATACCTATGCTTATGGCAAAGGCCCTACGGGGGATTTGCTGTTTGGCGGTGTCAATGGCATGACCATTTTTCATCCACAACAACTCAAGGAAGATACCCTTGCACCGCATACCATCATTACCAGACTTCGGCTCAACGACCGCGATGTTTCCTGGAACGATAGCACGGGGATATTGAGCCAGGGAATAGAATTCACGGAAGCAATCGAGATCCCGTTTTCTCGAAATAACCTAACGCTCGAATTCGTCGCCCTGCATTTTGCCTCCACCAGTAAAAATCGCTTTCGGTATTACCTGGAAGGCGCCGAAAGTGAATGGGAGCATGAAAGCAGCGAGCATACCGCGTCCTACTTAAACCTGGCGCCCGGCACCTACACCTTCCGCGTAAAAGGCTCCAACAGCGAAGGCGTGTGGAGCAAACAACCCGCAGCGTTAAAAATCACCGTTTTGCCGCCTTGGTATCGGACCTGGTTGGCCTGGATTTCTTACGTTTTAATACTGGGCGGGGGGATTTATGCTTTTTACCGCTATCAGTTGCGCACCAAACTCGAACACGCCGAAAATCAACGCCTGAAAGAACTTGACACCTTCAAATCACGCTTTTTCACCAACATCACCCATGAATTTCGCACCCCACTTACGGTGATACTTGGCATGACGGAGCAATTGAAAGATGGCAATAGCAACAGTAAGGCTGGAACGACTGCGAGTGCCATTGCCCTCATCCGGCGCAATGGCCAAAACCTGCTGCGCCTCATCAACGAAATCCTTGATTTGGCAAAATTGGAAAGCCATACGCTCCAAATGGACTATGTGCAGGGCGATGTGCTTGCCTACCTGAAATATATCTCTGAAAGCTTGCACTCGTTGGCCAATACCAAAAACGTGATGTTGCGGGTAGAGAGCAACCTGGCCCAAATCGTGATGGACTACGACCCCGAACGGCTCCTGCAGATTGTACACAACCTATTGTCCAATGCAATCAAATTCACCCCCGGAGGCGGGCGGGTTTTGCTCCGGGTTGAACTTTCCGAAAGTTCCAAACTTTCGGAAAGTTGGTTGCGGATTATAGTTTCCGATACAGGTGTGGGCATTCCGCCCGAGGATGTGCCACACGTCTTCGAGCGGTTTTATCAGGCTAAAAATCAGGAACATAGCAAAGTAGGGGGTACCGGGGTTGGGCTTTCTCTTACGCGAGAACTGGTGAAAGCCATGGGCGGGGAAATCACCGCCGAAAGCACCCTTGGCAAAGGCAGCACCTTCACCGTGCGGCTGCCCATCACGAATAAGGCCCGGGTGGAAGAAGTGGGAATGCGGAATGCGGAATTCAGCATGCCGAATGTGGATGGGGTAAAAATGGCCGAAGGATTAAACCCAGACAAACAGATTACGGATACTGATTTTCCCTTGCTGCTCATCATCGAAGACAACCCCGATGTGGTGGAATATTTGAGTGTGTGTTTGAAGCAACAATACCGGCTGGATTTTGCCTACAATGGCCGTTCGGGCATTGAAAAGGCAATGGAAATTGTCCCCGATGTGATTGTAAGTGATGTGATGATGCCCGAAAAAGACGGTTTTGAGG
>JALHPW010000492.1 GCA_022842255.1 Saprospiraceae bacterium
GATTGGTTGATTGGTGATTGGTTGGTTCTATAATCTTTGAAGTCTTCTCTTTCAGCTACCAAAAAAGACCCTACTTTTGTGACACCAGTCAACCAATCACCAGTCAACCAGTCAACCAGTCAACCAATCACCAATAAACCAATCACCCAATCACTACATTGCCATGCTCCAGAACTGGTTCAAAGATTTAGTCGAACGGCATGCATTTGGTGTATGCCAACACTTGGGGGAACGGATGCACGTCGCGCCTGCCGAGGTACGGAAGTATTTCATATATACCTCCTTTATTGGCATGGGCTCCCCGCTCATTGTGTACCTTTTTGTGGCATTCTGGATGAATGTGAAACGTTACATCCGTCGGGGCCAGAACGAGATTTACAATTGACCATTTCCTGTCCAAGCCTCAAAAGCCTCCACACTCCAGGCGTTTTCAATCGAGAAACCACCTGTTTCGGTGCGCCGCAAACTGCTCAAATAGGCACCGCTCCCAGCGGCCTGTCCTAGGTCGTTCGCCAAAGAGCGGATGTAGGTCCCTTTGCTACAAACTACCTGAAAATCAATCTGTAAGCCTTCGGAATAATTGGGGTGAAGCATGATGGGAGAGCCTTTTTTGCTGGCAACTATTGTGGTTTCCAAGCCTGGTACCACCGGCCGCAAATCACCCAACAGTTCAAAGGAATCAATCCGAACCGGGCGGTGTGGCATTTCCACTTCTTGACCTGTCCGGGCGTTTTTGTACAACCTGCGCCCATCTACCTTTACTGCGGAAAAAATGGGGGGGACTTGTAAAATATCGCCCAAAAATTGCTGTTTGGCATTTTCTAAAACCGCTTTGGACAAATGCTCGGTGGGGAAAAAAGTATCCGGCGCTTTTTCCAAATCAAAGGAAGGGGTCGTGGCGCCAAACGTAACCGTGCCCGTATAGGTTTTGGGCATTGCCTGAAATTCCTCTATTCGTTTGGTGTAGTCCCCAACGCATAAAATCAACAAGCCAGTTGCGAGCGGATCTAGGGTCCCGGCATGGCCCACCTTGATTTTTTTATTGCCGGTTCTTCGCGCTAAAAGATAACGAATTTTGTTCACCACACCAAAGGAAGTCCAGGCTAAAGGCTTGTCAATCAAAAACATAGCGCCCTTGGGGAAAGGTTCTGGAAAAGCTTGTCCAGGAGAAATAACGGTTAACATGGGGCAAAGGTATACTCTGATTAAAGTGATTTTGATGATTTGATGGAATCAAAACCATGATTTTTAATTGATTACATACAAGCAGTATTCAAAACTACTCGACGTTGGCTATAGACATGTGGAGCACTTGGTCGGTGGAACGTTTGACCGCCAGATTGTCACGGCATTTTAGTTGAAGCCGACAAATTGACTTTCGCAATCCATAATTTCTGCCAATTTTACCGCCAAATCAATTTGGAGAAAAATTTGACAAGGGAAACAAATCCATAACTCCACAAATAAACAACTCCACAAATAACCGATTCCAAAAAAGATGACCTACGATAATTTTACCATCAAAGCCCAGGAAGCCATCCTTCAAGCACAACAAATTGCGGCTGGGTACGAGCAACAGAGTGTCGACACTGGCCATCTCCTAAAGGGGATGCTCAATGTGGATGACTCGGTTACTGATTTTTTGCTGAAAAAAACTGGAGTTAACATCCCAGTGTTTACCGAACAACTGGACAAGCTCATTTGGGAAACCCCCAAGGTGCAAGGTGCTGACAAACAATACCTTACAAACGAAGCCAACAAAGCCATTGCAGCAGCCAAATCGCTGCTCAAGGACTTTGGCGATGAGTATATTTCGCTCGAACTACTCTTGCTTGGCGTAGTAAAAGGCACTGACAAAGGGGCACGCTTGCTGCGTGAAAATGGGGCCACTTTTGACGCCCTGAGCGCTGCGGTCAAGGAACTTCGGAAGGGCCGCAAGGTCACCGAACAAACCACCGACAACGTGTACAACGCCCTCCAAAAATACGCTGTCAACCTGACCGAACAGGCCGAGCTGGGCAAACTAGACCCCGTCATTGGCCGCGACGAAGAGATTCGGCGCGTGTTGCACATCCTCAGTCGCCGGAAGAAAAACAACCCAGTTATCATCGGCGACCCCGGTGTGGGTAAAACAGCTATTGTAGAAGGTATTGCTTGGCGGATTGTCAAGCAGGATGTGCCGGAGACCTTGGCGGGCAAAAAGATATTCAGTCTCGACATGTCGTCCCTCATCGCAGGCGCCAAATACAAAGGTGAGTTTGAAGAAAGATTAAAAGCCGTTATCAAGGAGGTCGTGGACTCCAATGAGCAGGTCATCTTGTTCATTGATGAAATCCATACGCTCGTAGGGGCCGGCGGTGGGCAAGGCGCGATGGACGCGGCCAACATCCTCAAACCTGCATTGGCCCGTGGCGAACTCCGCACCATTGGTGCGACCACCCTGGATGAGTACCAAAAATATTTTGAGAGCGATAAGGCGCTGGAACGCCGTTTTCAATCGGTGTACGTGGATGAACCTAGCGTGGAAGACACCATCAGCATCCTGCGTGGCATTCGTGAGAAATATGAGAATTACCACAAGGTGCAAATCCTGGACGAGGCGCTGATTGCTTCTGCGGAGCTTTCACACCGGTATATTTCTGAACGGAAATTACCAGATAAAGCCATTGACCTCATTGACGAAGCGGGCGCAAAACTTCGGCTGGAGCTTGATTCTGTGCCGGAAGACGTGGACAAACTCGACCGCCAAATGCGGCAGCTGGAGATTGAGCGTGAGGCCATTAAACGCGAAAACGACACGAAAAAACTGGAGTCCATGAACAAGCAAATCCAGGATTTGCGTGAAAAATTGGATGATTTGCGTGCCAAATGGACTTCCGAAAAAGAAATCGTGGAAGCCATTCAAACCAGCAAACAAAAACTCGAAGAGCTGCAAATCCAGTACCAACGCGCCGAACGCGAGGGCAATCTGGAAGTGGCTTCGAGGATCAAATACCAGGATATTCCGGCGCGGGAGGCAATGCTGAAAGCAGCGGAGGAAAAATTGTCTACCCTAGCGCCAGAGAACCGCATGACCACCCAAATCGTGACGGCCAACGACATTGCAGAGGTGGTGGCTCGTTGGACGGGTATCCCGTTGGCCAAAATGATGCGTGGCGAACGCGAGCGGCTTTTGCACCTGGAAACCGAGATGCACCAACGTGTGGTGGGACAGGACGAGGCCGTGACCGTAGTGGCAGATGCTATCCGTCGTAGCCGAGCTGGATTGAGTGACCCGGATAAACCGATTGGTTCGTTCATCTTCTGTGGTCCGACAGGGGTGGGTAAAACCGAGTTGGCGAAAGCCCTAGCGGACGTGCTTTTTGATGATGAAAAAGCCATTACCCGCATCGACATGAGCGAATACCAGGAAAAACACAGCGTTTCGCGATTGGTGGGCGCTCCTCCTGGGTATGTTGGGTATGATGAAGGTGGACAATTGACGGAAGCCGTTCGCCGACGGCCCTATTCCATCGTATTGCTTGATGAAATTGAAAAGGCGCACCCGGACACGTTCAACATCCTGTTGCAAGTACTCGACGACGGGCGTCTGACCGACAACAAGGGTCGGACTGCCAACTTCAAAAACACCATCATCATCATGACCTCCAACCTGGCCAGCGACCGCATCATGGACGCTTTTGAGGGATACGAGGAAATGCCGGATAAGCGTAAACACGAAGTGTTTGAGGCAGCTAAAAGTGAGGTGATGGATGCGTTGAAAATGAATCTGCGTCCGGAATTTCTGAACCGATTGGATGAGGTGGTAGTATTCCATCCGTTGCAAAAAGATCAGATGTCTTTGATTCTCAATATTTTGATGAAAGACATTCGAGAAATGTTGACCAAGCAAGAGCTGAAACTTGAAATCACGAAGGATGCGGGCACCGTGTTGGTCGAACATGGATTTGACCCACAATTTGGGGCACGTCCTTTGAAACGCACCCTGCAACGCGAACTCATCAACGAACTCGCCAAACACCTGCTTGCCGGCGATTATTCAAAAGGCGATACGGTGTTGATCGATGCGGATGGAGCAGGTTTATTGTTTGGCCGACGGACTTTGGTGGATGGCAAGGAAGTTACGAAGAAGAAGTTGGCGGAGGTGTGATACCCTATTTTGAAAGCGTAAAGCACCCAAGCATTTTATAACAAGTCAAATCACCACTAGCGTGTCATTTTGAGCGCAGCGAAGAACCTGAGGGAGAAATGTGGTACATGGGGTAAATGGGGTTATAATG
>JALHPW010000493.1:0-1192 GCA_022842255.1 Saprospiraceae bacterium
AAATTTCCACTGCGCAAATCGAGGGTCATTTGGCCGCTTTCAAGTTTGCTCATATCCAGCAACTGATTGACCAGTCCGAGCAATTTTTGGCTGTTGGTTTCTGCGAGACGCGCATTTTCCAACACTTCCGGGTCTTTTGTTTTTTGTAAAATTCGGCGCAAGGGCTCAATCATGAGCGTAAGTGGAGTGCGGAATTCGTGGGTTACATTGCTAAAAAAATTGGTTTTTAATTGTTCAACCGCTTTTACTCGTTCTGTTTCCCGATGCTCAAAGGCCAATTGCTCCCGTTCCCTTACGCGTTGAATTTGGAGCTCGTATACCCGCCATCCTCCCCAGGCCAACAGCAATGCATACCCTAAATAGGCCCAATTGGAACGGTACCAGGGTGGGTGAACGATGATAACAATCGGGTTGGAGGCCTCTTGCCAGGCGCCTTCGCCGTTGCTGCCCTGGACGCGAAATTCATATCGTCCGGGCGACAAATGGGCAAAATGCGCAAAACGCGCACCCCTGGTTTCCACCCAATCGTCGTCAACGCCCACCAAACGGTAACGATAACGATTTTGCGCCGGGTCCGTGAAATCAAGGGCCGCAAATTCAAACGACACATTGTTTTCCTCAGCATCAAGGTGGAGGTTCTGCAGCCGGTCCAGCGAGGTTTTCAAGCCACGTTTTTCCAGGTTTAACGGTTCATGGTTAATGGAAACACCCACGATGAACACCGGTGGTCTGGCGGTGTCTGCCAATACAGCCTCAGGGAAAAAGTGGTTCAATCCATTTACGCCGCCAAACAGCAGTTCGCCGTTGGCAGCCTTGAAAAAAGACTGGGTATTGAACTCGCTGCCCTGCAAACCTTTGGCTGCGGAAAAAACAGTGATTATCGGTTTTACGTCGGGATTTGCTTGCTCCGGGAAGACCAACTTAGCCAAACCGCGGTTGGTACTGCACCAAAAACTTGGGGTTCCCTTGCTTGGGTTTTCATTACCGGGTAAAATGCCGTACACCACCATATCGGGCAAGCCATCTGACATGGTGAAATGCCGCACCTGTCCGGTTTTGATATCGAGGCGATTGATCCCTCCCCCTTTGGTCCCAATCCATAAGCGTTCGCCCGGTTTTACCGGATCTGGCAGCAAACAGGCAATCGTGTTGTGATTGAGCCCATTTGGATTGTTGGGGTCTGTTTGCATCA
>JALHPW010000493.1:1202-4274 GCA_022842255.1 Saprospiraceae bacterium
AATTGGAACTGCGGCGTGCCAGCGCCCATACTGCATTTGACAAGCCCTTGCTGGGTACCTATCCAAAAATCGCCGTTGCCATCCTGAACAAAGGCAATTGCTTGTACCTGGGCAGATTTTTCGCCAAAAATATGGCTGTAATCAAAGCGTCTGAGCTGGTTTGTGCGCGGATCGAAGCAACTTAACGTGGCCCCTTCTTCCGTTATCCAATAATTACCGTCACGGGCGTGTTTGAGCAGCGAATAATAGTAGGCATTGATATCAAACTCATAAGTAAACTTCAAAGCGCCGTCTGGCCCATACACCGTTAAATACTCTTTCGAGGTTTTCTTGTGCGTACTCAATAGCGATAACCCACCATCCTCTTCAAAAAATATGTCGCGCTTCCAGGTCTGGAGTAATTCCGGGAAAGCCACCAAGTGATGAGTACCGGACAAAGGATTGTAGGTATAAATTTCGGTGAAATCGCGCCAGTAATAAGTCCCCTGCGGGCTTCGCCACAAACGCCAAATACTGTTGTTGGAAACGCCCGTATGGAAGGCTCTGCGCTTAGGATTGATTTTTCGCAATCCATAAC
This sequence comes from Saprospiraceae bacterium, assembly GCA_022842255.1. Lineage (GTDB taxonomy): Bacteria > Bacteroidota > Bacteroidia > Chitinophagales > Saprospiraceae > M3007. The sequence continues at coordinate 1,780 of JALHPW010000493.1, forward strand.
CCAATGTGCCAATCCATATATTCCCGTTACGGTCGGTACTGAAGCATTTGACATCCTGATCGACTGCCCAATCCGGATTTGCCGGGTCGAGCAGTTTGCCTGGTTCAAGCTGCCATAGGGCGCCCTTAAAAGTGAACCAGAAATGCCCCTCCCCATCCTTGTCGATCGTGGCAGTACCGCCCCGAATTTTGTGGTCCGACAAATACAAGGTTGTTTTCCCTTGGTGGACATGGTATACAGAACACAAGTCTGTGACAATCCAAACATGGCCTCCCTTTTGGTAGGCACCATACGTTTCACCTACAAAAGAAGGCCCGGGCAAGGGTAGCGCTATGTTCTGCGCACTTGAAACTTCGTAGTGTTTGGCCGTAGAAAACAACATAAAATTGCCGTCCTCTTTTGGCCAGATACTGGTAAGCCTTTCTGAAGCCGCATCGAAACCTGTAATGTCGATCTTTTGTGCAGGCACCAGCCCACTCAAATCTGCCTGATCGGGCATGGCCTCCTGCCAGTCCTTCGGAATGGCCAATCGAATCAGCGACCCCGCTGTAAGCGCCCATAGATTTCCGTCGGGCCCTTCTGAAAATCCGATGGCTTTTATATTGGGGAAATGGTGAAAATATCCACGGCGGTGATCGTAAACGTCCACGCCTTTACTTTCAGTGGCCGCCCATAAAAGTCCCCGACTATCCTCAAACAAGGCAATAACCGTGTTTTCTGCCGGGGTGTATGGTGCGAAAGGGTTGTGTGTAAAAATCTTGAAGTTATAGCCATCGTAACGGTTCAGCCCATCTTTCGTAGCCGCCCACAAAAAACCATCGCGGGTCCGAAGCAGGTCAAATACCATACCCTGTGAAAGGCCCTGTTCGATGTCGATTTTTTCATAATCGGCATGCTGCGCCCGGGAGTAGGCACTGATGAGCAGCAAAAACAAACAGGATAGCAGGCGCATAATGGCACAAACAAGGCGTGAAAATAGAGACTTTCCTGGATGTTGCCATTCCTTGGGGTATGTTTGGCCGGGCCCTTTCCTTCCTTGGGCAGAAGCCTGAGATTCCGTCAATCAAAAAACTCAGTTTTGGTTAGAATTTAAACCCTGATGCTCATGCGTCTGCCCTGCCCCTCACCTCCCCGAAAGTATCTTCTCCAAAAGGTTTTGCAAAATCTGTCCCGGACCAAGTTCGTGGCATTCACACTTGCCTGTTCCAAGGACGTATTGAATGCTATCCAACCACCTGACCGGACTGGTCAATTGTTTGATCAACAAATGGGGCAAGTCGTTGGCCGAATACGGTAGGGCACTTACGTTTGAAATCACCGGGAAAGCAGGCGTTTTGAAGGTAACCGAATGCAATGTTTGCGCCAACAGTGCTTCCGCTTGAGCCATGTACCGGGAATGAAAGGCACCGCTTACCCGGAGTGGGACGTAAGCAGCAAAGGCATCTTCAAATACGGAGGAAGCAGCAGCAATGCTTTCAAGCGGTCCGGAAACCACGATTTGTTGCATGGAATTGATATTCGCTAGGTCAAGCTCAGGACAATGTTCGCTCAGTATTTCCCGTACCTCCTCCAGCGAAAGCCCAATCACCGCAGCCATGCCGCCGTTTTTCGCGGCCGCCATCAAGGCGCCCCGGGTTTTTACAATCCGGAGCCCTGTTTCGAAATCAAAAACACCGGCAGCATGCAACGCATTGGTTTCGCCAAGACTGTGTCCGAGCGCCATATCCGGGACCCCTCTGGTCTGGACGAACTGCTTGTAATGCAGTGCGTTGACAACAAAAATTGCCGGTTGGGTATATTCCGTTTGTTGCAACAGGTTGTCAGGATTTTTCAAACAAAGCTCGCGCACATCATATCCGAGCAAATCGTTGGCCTGTTCCACCAATTGAGGAAAAAGCGGGAACAATTCAGCGCCCATTCCAGCGAACTGGGCGCCCTGGCCAGGAAACATACAAACCAGATTTTTCATTACTTAAGGTGGATATAGGTCAAATTTGAAAGTTGGAGGCTTTGCAAATTATCCTGGTAGAAACTTGCAATATCCATTGGGATCGCTTCGGGCTCCAATAGATTTAAGCGGAATGTCGCCTCAGGTGGGGAGGGCAAATCCCAGGAGACGGCAATGGAAACTATGTTTTTGTTGTCTGATTCCCAAGAAACAAATTGCCAAGAGCGGCCCTCGCCGTGTTTTTCCGGATCAAAGAAAGCATGGCTATCTTCGTCAAATTGAAAATAAAAAGCGTCGAGCGGTATCGCCATGCCTTTCCCTACTGCTTTGATAAACGATTCTTTCAGCGTCCACAATTCACAAAAATGTTTATTGCGCTGGGAATCGTTTCTAGCTAACAATTGCGCCAATTCCTGGTGCGCAAAAAAGTCTTCAGCAAGTGCCAGGTTGCACGGCTTGCGGTAGTTTTCGATATCCACCCCTACCCTTCCGTTCCTGGTAACAGCGCATACGATGTAATCTTCATTGTGCGCCACATTAAAATCCA
>JALHPW010000494.1 GCA_022842255.1 Saprospiraceae bacterium
GATAAGGCTGCCTGATGCCCCCTCCGTTTTTTGTTCCTTCCAGCCCATGAGGGATTCGGCGAACTCAAACGAACGGTTTTTCACCAATTCAGCGTACAAACCGCCATCGGCCCCAAGATTGATGTCCTCAAAAAAAAGGCCCCACATGGTGGGCTGCACGTCGGCGGCGGGTTTGTCAGTGGCGACCGTGAAAACAGCGGGTGTTTGAGCGCTTGAAAAATGGATTAATACGAGAAAAAAGGGGACAGTTAGGCGTGTTTTTTTCATAAAATCAGAGCTGGGGCACGGATTTACAATGGTCGGCAGCCTCGCCAACAAAGACGGATTACCTTCCGTACCCGTAATCCACCGGAACCTTACCCGCCAGCAGCACCCCGTTTGTCACGGAAAAAGGCGTGCCGGAAGGGATCAATACCAGCACACTGGCGGCATCGGGAAGCAGGGAAATTTGGATATTCCCCCTGACCCCACGGCGCACAAATCTACGGTTGACGGTGTCATAAACGTCCACTTTTTTTGTCCCCATGTTGATTGAAACCGATTTGCCCACCTGGTGCGGGTTGTACAAAAGATAGGTCGGATAGGCCTGCTGTTTTTTGTAAAAATCGGTGGCACGGCAATCAATTTGCAGGATTTCCGGCACGTCGGTGGACTGAATCGTGCCGCCAAAAAAACCAACATGTCCGCTGCCATACACGGAAAACATGGTTTGCTGCGGCATGCCTTCGTGCCACAGCGGACCGTCGCCTTGTGCAAACGGCGTGATTCCTTTGAATTGTGGGTAAATAGACTCTTTGATGACGCCCTCGTACGCAATCACATTTTTGGTCACAGCCTTGTGCTGCGGGATGGCTTGCAGGGAATCGGGCATGTCGTAGGGGTAACAAAAACGGGCCGCATTGGAGGCATTGAGCGCCCATTTACCCACCGCACGGGCATAGCGTTGGTCGTAACGAACCATCGCCGATAGGGGCACCATCAGGTCGAAGGTGTTCATCAAAAATCCGTAGCCTCCATTGTGGACGGTGCTGCCCGCCAATCCGCTCACGTCGTAGCCCCCCCAGTTGTCGGCCAAAACACCCCAACCTTCCCGGCCAACAGCAGTGCCGTCGAAGGTCCAATCCAGAAAACGTTGCACCTCGTAATTCGTGCCAACCTCTACATTCATACGCGCCGCCACATACGCCGCAATGGGCATCATGGCCTCATAAAAACGGTTTTCTTTCTGGTTGTAGAGTACATCCAGGGCGTTTTTGGCGGCCCGGAGGTATTTTTCGTCGCCAAATTTTACCCAAGCTGAGTACAAAACGAAGGCGTACCCACCCGCCACATCTTCCTGGGTGGGGATGTGGTTTTTACCGGGCTGCATGTTTTTGAAATCAAAAAAAGAATAACTGTAGCTGTTGCCCATAATCGAATCCGAACGGTAAAACTGCTCGGCAATCGTACGCTGGATGTCTTCGAAACCCTTTTCATTCGGGTACAAATCGGCGACGCTGTAAAACAGCACGTTGTTGTGCACCTCGTACCAAAAATCGTTGCCGTACCCACCCCCGATGTGCGCGCCTTTGTTGGTGAAATTCATGATCACATTCCAGCCGTTGTCGCGGTTGAAGTAGTTGCGCAGCATGCCTACGTAGTTGTGGCCGTCTTGTTTGCTCTTATCAATGCCCGCCAGGGTTGCGCCGAGCACCGCACCCAGTGCCCCGAGCGCTTCGTGGTTTTCGCCATTGTTCACGGCTGCGCCCATGCGCACATCGCCCAAGGCGGTATAAATGCCAAAGGTGGTTTCGGGGAAATTCCGACCCGTTTTGTCCCACCAAATAAGCGGCAAAAACTCCCCTTTTTGGGAAAAATCGAATGCGTACCGGTCAAAATCCAGCGCGGTTTGTTTCCAATCCTTAAACGCATAGGGTTTGGGGTGATTGGGCATTTTGTCCACACGCGGAATCCTGCGTTGTGTCACGGGCGAGGCCGTTGGTGTAAAGCTGGTCTGCGGTGCGCAGGCAGATAGCAGGACTAAAAAAAGGCCAAAAAAGTGTAATTTCTTCATTGTTTGTTTAAGCTGTTTGCCTCGCCGAATCTGAAGCGCGTATTGCAACTTTCAGGCTTTCGAGACCAGTTTCGAGCGAAGCCAGTAGTGGGTGCTCCGGGTTTTCTATTTTTTTAAGCACATCCAGCAGCGAAGCCCGAACCCCATCGGCATACACTTCCGGCTTGGATCGGAGCATCTGGAATTTACCGCTTACGATTTCATTGACCTCATAGGCAATGTCGCCAGAACGCAGGGTTTTTCGGTCTCCAATTTCAGTATTCAGGGAAATACCCCAGCCTTTGGGCCTCGATTCGTCAGAAGCATTTTCGATGGCGGTTGCCTCGGTCAATTCAAAAAATGGACTGGCTAACAGGGCTTCTTTCGTTTGTGGGTTAACCAATGCTTTCAATGTTCCACCCAAGGGAATCCAACCCATCAGTTCAATATCTGCGAGGTCGTAGGCAAGTTTGATCAGGGTGGCTTCAAAGAACCCTGGGCGGGAAAATGCGTGGTAGTGGGTAGCTATCAAACCGCCTTCATAGAGCACGTTGGCCATAACTTGGTCCTCTTGCTGCAGATTGCGGTTATGTTTCAACCCATTCACTTTCAATATTTTAGCAGGCGCAAAAAAGTGAACGAGGTCAATGAAATGCACGGCGTGTTCCACCAAAATACCGCCGGAACGCTCGGGGTACCAGAACCAATGTTCGGGCGGGAGTTGTTCGTCTTGTGCATAATTTTCGACATCCACCCGCCGCAGTTTTCCAAAAACCCCTTGTTGCGTAAACCCTTGAATCGTTTGCAAAAGCGGGTTGAAACGCATGATAAAATCAATGCCCGCCACCATGCCGGTTTGGTCGCGGGTCTGCATGATTTTTTCGGCATCCGCGAGTGAAATGGCGAGCGGTTTTTCAATGAGCACGTGCTTACCGGCCTGCATACAAGCCAAAGCAATCTCAACATGCGTAGCAGGTTCGGTGACGATGGCGACCGCCTCTATGTCTTTTTCGAGCAAGAGTTCGGCCCAAGCGGTGAATACCTTTACCCCAATTGGGGGGGACAGCATTCCCGCGTTTTTATCCGCGATGGCTACCACTTGCACGTTTTCAAGGGCAACCCATGCGTTGTGCAGGAATTTTCCGAAGCCTCCGTAGCCGATGATTCCGATGTTGAAAACGCGCATGTTGTTTTGTTTTCCAATAGAAGTCATCCCGAATTTTTAGTGCAGCCCCATGGGGGCTAAATCTTGGTAGAAAATCGTCAAAAACGGGATGGCGTGCCGTAGGTACGCTATCCGCCGCTTACAGATAGCGTACCTACGGCACGCTTTTTTATCTGAAACGACATTTCTACAAAGATTTCGTCCCGCTGGGACGCATTATGCTAAAAATTCGGGGTGACCCATGTTTATTTCAATGACGGTACTTTCCCCAAGTCCCGCACAATATCCTTCATGGCAAAATACCCCAGAAAATGCACGGAGGCAATCACCAGAAGCGCATACCGCAGTGCCGCGTATTCGCTCACATAGCGCGCCAGGACGATGAACAAGCCGCAACCGAGCAGACGACCCAGGTACAAACCGAGTTCGTGGTTGAAAATGTAGGCAAATTCATTGCGACCTTCTTTTTCAGCTACCACATCAATCACCTTTAACTGAATCGGGAAATAGGCGATATCCAGGAGTGGACGGGCAAAAAGCAGACAAACCATGAATAAAATCACGCCTTCCGAAGAGTACAACCCAGCATTGAACAAGGCGCCTAGCACAAAAAGCGAGCAGCCGATGCCGTAAATGAGCAGTCGGTGTTTCGGTCCGGTTACACGCCCCAATACATACAAAAGAATGGCTGAGAGCAGTGCGCCGATACTTTGAATCAACCCGAGCGCGCCTTCCTTGCCTACCAAACTCATCACCAACATGGTGGGCGCGGTGACGATATAGCCCTGCGCCACACCTTTGAGCGAGGCCAAACCGAGCATTTTATTCCAGAGCCGGTCGAATTTTAAAAACAGGAATGGAGCTTTTTTAGGGTTTTGAAACTGACCACGATGCACTAAAACAGAGGCAAAAACGGACAAGGCAAACACCCCAATCGTGAGTCCGTGATACGCTACATTGACATTACCGCCAAACCAGCCATTGCTTTCCGTGGCCGCGATAAAGGCACCAGCAGCAAGCGGTACGCCGATACCCGTCATGGTATAGAAAAAAGTCTCAATGCCGTA
>JALHPW010000495.1 GCA_022842255.1 Saprospiraceae bacterium
CCTGCATATCAAATGGTCGCGCGTATATACCCCGGGGCCCCCCGCCTCACCCGGTGAATATCCGAGCGACAATTTGAAATGCACACTTGGGTCATTGGCAATCATGGGCAATGACCCCAATGCCCTAATGACCAATCTTCTTCAACTCCCGCTCAAAAATAGTCTCTAACTGGTTGGGGTGCAGGTTTTTACCCACAATGATGCGGTCTTTGTTGAGCACGTAAATTTCGGGGGTGATGTCCACAAAATATTTGGCGTAGATGGCCCGGTTGGTCGGGTCGAACACATTGGTGAAGGTGAAGCCTTTTTCCTGCACGAATTGTTTCCACTCCGCATCGGTGGTGCTCACGGCGATGCCGAAAAATTCCACACCGCGCGATTTCCACTTTTTATATAGGGCTTCCACCTCGGCGGCCTCTTTTTGGCAATGTTCGCAATCTGGGCTGAACATGAACACCACGACGATGGGCGCCTTGATTTCATAAATACTTTTCATTTGACCATTCACGTCCATGGCCTGTACGTCTGGGCCTTTGCGGTTCAATAGGCTGGCCTCCATTTCCCAAACGTGTTTTTGCAGGGGTGGAAGGTTTTTGGGGTCTTCCCACCAGGCCAGTTCGGGGGTGAAATAATTTTTAATGATGTGCACATACACCGCCTCGCCGTCCATCACGGTGGTCTTTGTATTCTCGTATTGCAGGGCAATCCAGTTGGTGAAGTATTTGAAATACTGTTTGTGCTTGATTACCCGGCGGATAAGCGGGTCGGCCACAAAAATCAAAGAATCAGGGTGTTGAGGCGTTAATTCCTTGATGTAGCGCTTCAGTTTGTTGCTGATAACCGGCGTGTTCAGCAAGCGGTCGTCGTTAAAATCCACCCCATCCCAGAAGTGTGCCCGGTAGTACATGAGTTGGCGCATGGTATCCGTGTCGCCGTTTGCCTTTTTGAATTCCTTGTAGTCCGGGTTTTGTCCGGCAATCTTGAACTTGGTAAAGAAGGCATCGGAATACTGCTTGTAAATGCCATCCAGGTATGCCTTGCGCTCGTCGAGCAATTGGGTTTGTCGTTGTTTGGCTTGTTGGAATTCTGGGGAGCCAGGGGCTGTTCTGCCCATGGTAGCTGCTACTTGCGACAACTCAGGGTCTTGTTTGCTTTGGAACCGAATGCTTTCGTAGAAAAGTTGGGTGTTGATAGAGCCCTCTACCTGCATGGTGCCAAAAAAATCGGAAGCCTTTGCCCGAAGGGTCATCCGTTGGTCCTTGTCGATTAGGATGGACATTTGTTTCATCCCTGGGAGCAAAAAGGTGTAAAACCCGGAGGGAAGCGGCTTTTTCCGACGCAGCACAAAATGGCCCGTGGCGTCCACGACGGCCGAGTCGGCCAGATAGTTTTGGTCGCCCCACATCCCAACGAGTTTGGTGGTGCCGGCGGGTACCCCCTCCAGGAACGCCTCAATTTGAGTAGAGTCGATACCAGTCTGGGCTTGTGCCGAAAATCCTATGGTGGAAAAAATAGACAGTATTGTGAAAAGGGCAGAAAAAGTGGAACGTTTCAAAATCGCCATCGGTGAATTGTTTTGGAAAAGATGGGCAAAAGTAAGGCCATCTACGGGCGGTGGCGTGGCTTTTGGGAAATGTTTGCAAAGAGAGGGAGTTGGGGCTTATCGGCAAAGCCCATACTTCTCGGCGATGGCCCCGAGTTGGGCGGCGTTTTTTACGCCAAACTTGTGCAGCATGACCCGGCGGATCTTGTCCACGCTGGGTACCCCCATCTTCACCCGGTCGGCGATTTCGATGCTGGTCAGTCCTTCCAGGACCAAACAAAGTATCCGCATTTCATTGGGCGAGAGGTCGGGCGGACGTTCTGGCATAACGGTGGGCTGCGCGGGATCGTCCGGATCGGGCAGATAAACCATTTCCCCTTTGTGTACCCGGAGAATGGCCTCAATGATTTCGTCCTTGTGCCGGCTTTTGGCGATGAAACCATCGGCTTGTTTGCTGATGGCTTCGGCAGGGTAGTTGCGGCCATGTAGGCCCGTAATCACGATGACTTTTATAGTGTCCTGACAAATGGCTTTTATTTTTCCGACGGCGGTCAAACCGTCCATTTCCGGCATACCGATATCTATCAGTGCCACATCGACACCGTTGCTGCCAGCGCTGAAATGCTCCCAAAGGGCCGCGCCGTTCGGGGCAGTGCCCACCACCTTCATACCAGGGGCGGCATTGATAAATTCCGAGAGTTTTTGAATTGTCTCCTCGTGATCATCCGCTATAAAAACCCGGATATCAGTTGGTGCCATATAAAAGTGGGTTCTCTGTCAGGATACTTTGCTTTTTTAAAGGGATGTCGACAAATTCGGTGGTTCCAGCGCCCTTTCCAGTCTCAAAACTAATACTTCCTCCAAGTTTGGCACAACGTTCGTCCAAACTTTGCAAACCAATGCCCTTATTTACCCGCTCCGCATCGAAACCTATGCCATTGTCTTCGATGATAATGCCGAGCTCGTCATTGATTTGGTTGATTTGGACCGTTATTTCGGAGGCTTTGGCGTGTTTCAGGGCATTGGTGACAATCTCCTGCACCATAAGCCGGGCTTCCTCGCCAATGGAGCCACCGATTCGTTTGTCTAGGTTGTAGGTGTAAAAACGAATTTTGGTCTTATTGGGATTGTCCAGTTCCTGATAGAATTTCTGAAGGTCTTCCCACCAAGGAACGTCTTCCCGCTCCAGTTCATAAACCACGCGACGAAGTTCTTTGTAGGAGTTTTCTTGCAAACGCAGGTTTTCGTTCAATCGGGCGGCTACCTTCGTTTCTTTTTTTGAAATTTCTTCCAGGGCGGATTCCAAGTTCCATTTGGCGCTCACCAGCAGCCCGCCCACACCGTCGTGGATTTGTCGGGCGATTCTTTGCCGGCCAATTTCTTCCCCTTCAAATCGAGCGCGCATGAATTCTACTTCCTGGGTTTTTAGCGTGGTATTTAGTTTTTCCTTCAACAGCTTACTTTTGGCTCGAAAATATGCCAGAAATAAGACCATAACGATTACGCCTCCTATTAAGGATATCATTGCAAGGAGCATGGATTGCTTTTCCTTTTCAATTTCTTGATTTTCAACCAGTTTTTTAAATATATCAATTTTGCTATTAATCAGTGCAATTGAAATCTTGGCATCACTATTCCCAAATTGTTCTTTCATAAATGCAAACTCAGAAGAGTTGCCAGTTTTGTTTAAAAAGAATTTTAGTTTTGTCAACGATTCTATCGCACTGTCAGCATTGGCGTTCATTTCATAGAATGTTGTAAGTGTATAATAGCCATTTAAAAGTACAGAGGTATCCTGTAGGTTGCCGCCAATTTCAATACTTTGCTTAACTTCATTGGCTGCTTTTATCAAATCTCCTGAATATAAATAACTGCTTGCAAGGGAGTTTCGTGCATGTGCTTCATTGCTTTCATTCTTTATATCTTGAAATATTTTTATTGCTTTTTTGTAAGCATCTTGTGCACTTTGAAGCACCTCCTTTTGTTCATTTTTGATATATAACTCCATCAAATTATTTCCTTTTCCACAAAGATTGATTGCTTTTTCATATTCATATTTTGTGTTTTTCAATAGAGATTCACAAAAATAATTGTTTTCAATTGCGCTTTCATATTCCCCAGAAAGGTAAAGTATGTTGGAGAAATAGATATAGTATCTTGCCAGTGCTAAAGTGTCGCCTAATTTTTCGGCTAATTGTTTGGTTTCTTCCAGATGTTTCCGCGAAGCAGCTAAATCAGGCTCCGGTTGATCGCCAAATGCTTTGCTTAAGGTGACTATACCCATTTACACACAGCAAGGTAAAAAGAAAAGCCGCAATTTTCGTGCGGCTCATTTTTCAGGGTTGACAAGTTGAAGTTAGTTCTATGTATCGCACCCTTCGCTTATCACTTCCTTTCACCAGTTCAAAAAACTGTGCAACATTGCCTTCGTTTCTTCCATTGTAACGGGTTTCAAATTCAGCACAGTAGCGATGAAGATGTTGCGGGGAAACGTAGTGATAAATTCCAATCACACCACGTTTAAACTGACTCCAAAAGCCTTCAATGTTGTTGGTGTGGTTATCGCCTACGGTTTTGTAACAACCTTCGGTGTGCTTGACAGAAACGTGCTTGTTAAAGAACTTTTCAAGCCCTTTGTATGAAGCATAAGCATCGGTGATAATAACTGCTTCTGGTGCAACATTTTCAAGCATGAGCGTGTGAAGGGTGGCA
>JALHPW010000496.1 GCA_022842255.1 Saprospiraceae bacterium
GGCTACCCATAAGGTCCACGAGATAGAACTTGAAATCGGGCAGTTGGAAAAAGGAGGATACGACCATTTCATGCTCAAGGAAATCTTTGAACAACCTACCACCATCGCAGAATGCATGCGGGGGCGCATGGATGCCGAAGAAGGCTGGGTTAGACTAGGGGGCATGGACGAGCACATGAAACGACTGGTCAATGCCAAACGGATGATTATCCTGGGTTGTGGCACCTCCTGGCACGCCGGGATGATTGCTGAATACCTTTTTGAAGACCTTGCCCGACTCCCCGTTGAAGTGGAGTACGCTTCTGAATTCAGGTATCGAAACCCCGTGGTGAGCCACGAAGACATTGTACTGGCCATTAGTCAATCCGGCGAAACAGCAGACACCTTTGCAGCCCTTGAATTGGCCAAACAACGCGACGCCCTTACCTACGGTATCGTCAATGTGGTAGGTTCTTCCATAGCTCGACTCACCCACAGCGGCTCCTATATTCACGTGGGACCGGAAATTGGGGTTGCCTCTACCAAAGCATTCACCGGACAAGTTACCATGCTCAGCATGATGGCCTTGGTATTGGGCTACGAACGTGGTTATTTGCCCAAATCCCAGTACCAAAAACTCGTTCAAGAGCTTTCTTTAATTCCACAAAAAGCTGAAGAATTGCTCCAAAAGTGCCAAAAACAGGTGGAATACATCGCTGCAGAGTTTAAAGATGCCACCAATGCGCTTTACCTTGGCCGGGGCTATAATTTCCCGGTTGCGTTGGAAGGAGCCTTGAAACTCAAGGAAATCAGTTACATCCACGCAGAAGGCTACCCCGCAGCCGAGATGAAACACGGTCCCATCGCACTGATCGACGAGAACATGCCTGTATTTGTCATCGCCACCAACAAGAGTGCGTACGAAAAGGTGGTGAGCAATATCCAAGAGGTCAAAGCCCGCAAAGGCGTGGTGGTTGCAGTGGTTACGGAGGGCGACGACGCCATCAAAAAACTCGCTGACCACACCATTGAAATCCCGGAAACAGAAGAACCGTTCACGCCATTGCTTTCTGTCATACCTTTGCAACTACTCGCCTACTACATCGCCGTAATGCGCAACTGCGACGTGGACCAACCCAGGAACCTGGCAAAGTCCGTTACGGTAGAATAACCCCCCATTGGCCACATTAACCCATTGACCACATTTCCCCCCATTAACCACATTTCAATTAGTGACCACATTTACCAAATTGACCACATTTCAAACATGAATAATCTAGATATAGCCTACAATACAGAACGCCCTGACATCCAGTTTCCGGAGTATGGTCGTTCCATCCAAGAAATGCTCTTGCATGCCAAGACCATCGAGTCGCCTCAAAAAAGGCAAAAAACCGTGGAATCCATCATCGGTTTGATGATTCAGCTTGGTCCGCAAGGCAACCGAAACATGGATGACTACCGTGAAAAATTGTGGAACCACGTCTTTGCACTTTGCAACTACGAACTGGATGTGACCCCACCGCCCGGCATCGTGATCCGCAGGGAAGAAGACCGCGCTAAGCCAGAGCCTTTGGGCTATCCCAAAACGGCCACCCGGATGCGCCACTACGGAAATAGTGTGCATGCGCTTATCCAGAAAGCCATCGACATGCCTGAAGGCCCTAAAAGAGAAGGGTTTGTGGAAGTCATTGCCTCTTATATGAAGCTGGCCTACAAAACCTGGAACAAAGAACACTACGTCAGCGACGATATCGTAAAAGAAGATTTGGAAATTCTTTCCAATGGTCAGTTGTTGCTGCACGAAGGCCACGATTCGTTGGATAAATTAGCGGCTGGCGTGGGGAAACTGGACAATCGGAACAGAACCAACACCGGTGGCGGTGGCGACCGTGGAGGTCGGCGCAGAGGAGGTCGGAATCGTGGAGGCAACAATGGCGGTGGCCGCAACAACAATTCTAGCAACAACAACAACAACAATAACAACAGCGGGCGGCGGCGAAAACGTTGATTATGGTGCTTATTTACCACGTGTAAGTGCTTTAAAATCAAGTTTGTTACATATTTTCGTAAAAAAATTAAAAAATTTTTCTTCCCTAACAGTGGCTTTTCAAAAAGGAATATACCTTTGCACCAAAATAAGCGGAAACCTGCTTATTTTTGATAATTCGATTTTTAGCCAAAAGGCTCTAAGATAAAGGTTTAAAATGAAGCGTGTTTTGATGACGTCCTTCTCCGAAAACGTTCGGAGGGGGACTTTTTTTATGCCCCCAGCTTTTCCTTATCTTGGCCCCCATGTCATCTCCAGCACCCACCTTACACCCCTTACTTGTCCGCCTGGTAGCACAGAATCTGCGTGCTATTTTCCATGAAAACCGCTATGCCGACAAGGTAATTGAGCAAGCGCTGCGCAGCAACCCCAAAGCGGGCAGCCGCGACAGGGCTTTCATCGCCGAAACCACCTATGAAGTACTCCGGTATTACCGACTATATGTAGAGATTTTAGGCACACCTCCTGACTCAGAGTTTGATTTTTGGCAGTTGATTGGTGTGCATTTGAGTTTTAAAAACATCGAATTGCCCGACTGGAAGGAGTTTAAAAACCTGAAAACCACAGCGTTTTCTGCCAAAATAAAAAACGCCTCCTCATCGCCCGCACTAAACCTACCCCGCCGAATCCGGGAAAGTATACCCGATTGGCTCGACGATTTGGGACAAGCTGAACTAATGGACCGTTGGGACGAAACCTTACACTGGCTCAACCAACCGGCGAAGGTGGTGCTACGGACCAATAGGCTTCGAACAACCCCAACAGCGCTTCAAGAAGCCCTTCGCGCAGAAAAAGTGGACACCCAATGGCTCCCAAACTCCGATGCATTGGTGCTGAACATCCGAAAGAACGTGTTCCAGACCAGTGTTTTTCGCAAAGGGTGGTTTGAAATGCAAGATTACAGCAGCCAATTAGTAGCCCCTTTGCTAGCACCCGAACCCGGCATGCGCGTTGTGGATGCTTGCGCAGGTGGCGGCGGAAAAACCCTGCACCTCGCCGCACTTATGCAAAACAAGGGCAGCCTAATTGCATTGGACACCCATGCCTGGAAATTGGAGGAACTGCGCAATCGAGCACGCAGGGCCGGAGCTACCAATATCGAAACCCGGGCCATCGAAAGCAGAAAGACTATCAAAAGATTGTACGGTTCGGCCGACCGGCTGTTGCTCGACGTACCTTGCAGCGGACTTGGCATTCTCCGACGCAATCCCGATGCGAAGTGGAAACTTCAACCCGAACAGATTGAACAACTCCGCGCCACCCAACAGGAAATCCTTCAAAGTTACAGTGCCATTACCAAGCCCGGAGGGCAAATGGTGTACGCAACTTGCAGTATTTTACCCTCTGAAAATCAAGATCAAATCGAAAAATTCCTGAACAGCGATGCTGGCAAGGATTTTATACTTTTGAAAGAACGTCGTATCCTACCTCAAGACGATGGTTTTGATGGATTTTACATGGCCCTCCTGGAACACAAATAACCAAATCAACAAATAACCAAATCAACAAATCCTACCACCCAACATAACAAACCATGACACTAGAGTCTTTAATCAAAGATTACGCAGCGTTCAACCTCTGGGCCAATACAGAAACCGTCAACTGGTTGAAAACCAAACCGTTGGAATTAATGGAGCGTGAAATGCCTTCCAGCTTTCCAACCATTCGAGACACCCTTTTGCATATCTGGGGCGCAGAAGAAATTTGGCTGGAACGGCTGCGATTGGTACCCCCTACCACCTTCCTGTCCCAGCGTTTCACCGGGACCGTGGAGGATGTTTTTGTGGGAATTTTGAAAAGTTCGGAAACCTTTGCCGCCTATGTGCAGGACTTGCCAGACGCTGATTTTCAGGAAATCTGTTCGTTCAAATTGCTCAATGGAACGGAAGACAGTCGCTCGCGGGCCAAAATGATCCACCATTGCATGAACCACAGTACCTATCACCGCGGACAAATCGTGACGATGGCGCGTAATTTCGGATTGACAGACCCACCCAGTACCGACTATATGAAATACGTTCGCCTGCGATGAGAATCCTGCATTTTTCTGATACACACCTCGGCTATCAAGCTTTTGACCGAGTAACAGACGATGGCATCAATGCCCGCGAACAGGATGTGTACGATGCTTTTGAACGGGTGGTAAATCGAGTGCTCGAAATCAAGCCGGATGTGGTCATTCATTCCGGCGACTTCTTCCACCGCCCCAGTCCCAGCAACCGTG
>JALHPW010000497.1 GCA_022842255.1 Saprospiraceae bacterium
AAAATCGTCTATTCCGTAACAGAGATGTTGAAGCGGGTGGGGTAGGGGATTTGCGAAACCTTTTAAACTCCGCGCCTCTGCGGTGGATATTATCGCTTACACCCCTCCAAAGACGCCTTCACCTCCTCAAACTGAAAAGGAACCCCTTTATTCCCCCAACTTTGACAGATGTAGTTCAGCACATTCGTAATCTGGATTTCGGAAAGCTTGTCGTTGCCCAGCATTTCCCCAGAAAATGTCTTCCCGTTTACCACGATGGTGTCGTTCAGGCCATAGCGAATCAGACAAGCCAATTCCCCTCGATGATTGACCAGGTAATCCGAGCCTGCCAGAGGCGGAATCAGTGCTGCCAAGCCCTCCCCACTGTCCATGTGGCAATTGGCGCAATGGGTTTTGTACAGCCGCTCACCCATTTGGTAGGGCTGTTGTTTGCAAGCGATAAGACAAGTAAAAATGGCCACTACAATGGCCCAAAGGAGCAACTTCATAGATTTCCGGGTAGTTTCTCTTTCAAATTCAAGGTTTGAAATACGGCATAGGAATCATCGTCCAAATAGGCAGAAAACACCTTGGCCCGGTTGAGGTAGGCAAAAAATAAGCCTCCAAACACAAAACAAAAAATCAACCATTCCGGTTTTTGTGTGCAGGACCATTTGACGGCCGCCAAAATCACGGCAATGGCAGAAAAAGCGGCCAAATTGGACGACAAAGCCTTGAGCGCCTGCCACCGGTCTAGAATGGGTAAGTGCTTGCCCCCATGTTCCCGGACCAATGCCCAATACATGGACAAGTCGGAGGTTACCGAATCCCTTTTTTTCTTTCGTTTGCGATACACACTTGAAAAAATCAAGGAGCCCAAAAAGTGAAGCGTAAAGCCCATTACATAGGCTACTACCACTCCGGCCAATAGGGTATTTGCGGTGATTTTGCTGATGAAGGTGTACAAATCCGATAGCTCACGAATGTTGTAGTCCGCCGTTACCCAAAGTGAAAGCAATAGGGCTGTGCCTGGGATGAGGTAGCCCAAAATATCGAAAAAGTCGAATTTTATTTTGTCCATAAACTATCTTTTTTGCCACGAATTGCACTAATTTTCACTAATTTGGTCTTCTGTTCGTGTAAATCCGTGTAATTCGTGGCAAAGAACCGTGGCAGATTATTTTGCCACGAATTGCACTAATTTTCACTAATTTGGTCTTCTGTTCGTGTTAATTCGTGTAATTCGTGGCAAAGAACCGTGGCAGATTATTTTGCCACGAATTGCGCCAATTTTCACCAATTTGGTTCCCTGTTCGTGTTAATTCGTGTAATTCGTGGCAAAGAACCGTGGCAGATTATTTTGCCACGAATTGCGCCAATTTTCACCAATTTGGTCATCTGTTCGTGTAAATCCGTGTAATTCGTGGCAAAGAACCGTGGCAAAACTACCGAGCATAAGGCGCAACTTCCTGCCCACAAAATTCCCCAGCCAAAAACTTATAATAAGCCGTCACCCCAATCATTCCCGCATTGTCCGTACAATATTGAAAAGCAGGGATATAGGTGTTCCAGCCTTCCTGTTTGCCCCAGGCTTCCAACGCATTACGGAGCCCGGAATTGGCGCTTACCCCACCTGCAATGGCAATCTCCCGAATACCGGTTTCCCGAGCCGCCTTGCGGAGTTTTTTCAACAAAATGGTCACAATGATATCCTGAATCGAAGCGCAGATGTCCGCGAGGTTCTCCTCAATAAACTTGGGGTTGGCTGCAGTTTCCTTTTTCAGGAAATATAAAATACTGGTTTTCAAACCACTAAAACTAAAATCCAAGCCCTGGATGGATGGTTCCGGGAAAGGGAACCTGGCCTGGCCTTCCTTGGCATGCCGATCGATGAGTGGACCAGCCGGATAACCAAGCCCCAAGAGCTTCCCCGACTTGTCAAAGGCCTCTCCGGCAGCATCGTCCAGGGTCTGCCCCAATATTTCCATGTCGAGAAAACTCCTGACCAACACGATTTGGGTGTGTCCGCCACTAACCGTAAGACACAAAAACGGAAATTGCGGCTTGGGGTCTTCCGCAAAATGCGCCAAAACGTGTGCCTGCATGTGGTTCACCTCAATAAGCGGCAATCCATGGCTCAATGCAAAAGCCTTGGCAAACGAAGTCCCAACCAACAAGGAGCCCAACAACCCCGGCCCACGGGTAAATGCCACGGCCTGGATATCCGTCTTTGTTACCCCTGCCTTTTTCAGGGCAAGGTCCACCACGGGGATAATGTTGGCCTGATGGGCCCTGGATGCCACTTCCGGCACCACGCCTCCATATTGGCGATGTGCTTCTTGATTGGCAATGCAATTGGACAATACCACCCCATCGCGGACAATGGCCGCAGAGGTATCGTCGCAGGAAGATTCAATAGCAAGTATGGTGGTCATAATTTGTCGCAAAAGTAGTGCAATGCGCAGCTGATTTTGCGACATAAAATTCGATTTGGCACGATTCTTTGTAAGTACTAATTGCCTTCGATTTTTGTAATCCAAACGTCAAATCAAAAAATCGTCTAATCGAAAAAAATCTACAGACATCATGTTCGGTTCAAGTTCTAAAGACTCCAAATCAAGTAATGCCGCCGCCACTTCCTTGAATGAGAAAGACGGCGTAGCTACCACAGTCATCGCAAAAGGCACAACCATTGAAGGTAAATTCGGATGCGGCGAAAACGTCCGCTTGGACGGTGCCATCCACGGGGAAGTAAAAGTGGACAAACGTTTTGTAATGGGGGAGGGAAGTTATGTCCAGGGCAATATCGTGGCCCTAAACGCCGCCATCAAGGGCAAAATCAAAGGCGACATCCACGTAAAAGAGGCTCTTCACCTCATGGATTCGGCGGTAATCGAGGGCAATATCACCGCTAAAACCATGGTGGTCGACGAAGGCGCCCGCTACAACGGCTCCTGCCGGATTGGCGCTGCTGCTGTCGCCACACCCCCTTCTACTGCGCCCGCGGCCAAAAATTAAGCCCAGCAACAGAGATTTAGAAAAGAAGATTGGTCATAAAGGCCGGAAATTTGGAGCGTCTGCGCATCTTTGCCACCCGTTTCAAACTTCCGGCCTTCTTTTTTGATGCCAGTTTTTTCATTCCAATCCGAATTGTTGACCCCGGCCATGGCCACAAACTGCCACTTGCGTTTGGTTGTGGGGGTACAAGGCGCGTCCCTTTGGGTGAATAACAACGAAAGGACGCTGGCGCTGAAGTCTTGGCAGCTTCCGGGGACAGACCTCAGTTATCAAAATGTAGAATCTGATTTGCGCGGTATTTTTGGTTCGGAGCGACTGTTGGATATGGATTTTGCCACCAAGCGTTGTGCGCTTGCCAGTGCGGCCTGCACCTTGGTACCGAGAAGATTGTTCGACCCACAAAACCTGGAGCACTATTTCAAGATGCTTTTGCGCGAAAGCGGCGAACGCGACTATGGATTTGAAAAACTGGAGGCTTTTGATTGTTATCTGGTTTGGACGGTTGATCGTGGCTTGATGCGTTTGTGCTCACATTACTTTCCAATGGAAAACATTGGCCACCTGGCTGGTCCGCTCTTGAATGCGTATCAATCGCTTTCCCCTACAGAAGGCTACGCCGTTTTTGCAAACTTGCGGGGACAAAAGGTGCAAATTGCTGTTTTTGAACGTCAAAACCTGGCCTATTTCAACGCATTTGATTTTTCAAAGCCCAGCGATCTACTTTACTATATCTTGTTGGCTTACAAACAGTTCGAACTCAATCCATTGGACATTCCGCTAACACTGAGCGGCACCCTATTGGAAGATTCCGAGATATTTCGGCTTCTGCTTCGATATGTTCGGCCGATGCGATTCCCGCCGCTGACCGAGGGCTTTAAACTGCCCGAAGAAGCAAAAGGCCTCCCGGCACATTATTGGTTCGATATTTCAACCCTTTAATCATGCGAGTAATAGCAGGAAAATTCAAAGGCCGGCGGTTTGACCCGCCTGCCGACAACTGGCCTACGCGCCCTACAACGGATTATGCGAAGGAGGGCCTTTTTAATATTCTGAACAACCTGATAGATTTTGAGGAGACACGTGTGCTCGACCTGTTTGGGGGCACCGGCAGCCACTCCTATGAGTTTATTTCACGGGGCTGCAATGATGTTACGTATGTGGACAAGTTCCCCCTGGCCGTTAAATTTGTGCGCCAAACCGCCCAAAAACTGGGCATCGAAGCGCAAATCAAGATTTTCCAAATGGATGTGTTC
>JALHPW010000498.1 GCA_022842255.1 Saprospiraceae bacterium
CAATCCAGTAAAAGCTGCGCATCGTCGGTAACCGGGGCATCGGCAGCCACCAATGCGGCACCAAAATCGCCACCGCTTAGAAACGCAATTTGCCGGGCGCGTTCAGGATGCACCCCACGCTGCTGCACCAGACCTTCCGCTACTTCCTCATCTGAAAGTGGGTCAAATTTCACCAATTGGCACCTGGAAAGGATGGTATTCAGGATCAAATCCTGGTTTTCGGCCACCAAGAGAAAAATGGTCTGCTCGGGAGGTTCCTCGATGAGTTTGAGCAGGCGGTTGCCCTCTTTACCCAGGTATTCGGGTAGCCACATCACCAGTATTTTGTAGCGGCCTTCAAACGCTTTGAGGCTGAGTTTTTTAAGGATGGCGTTGCATTCCTCCTTGTTGATATTGCCCTGTTTATTGTCCGCACCCAGGCGTTGAAGCCAGGTATTCACATCCGCGTAGGGGGTTTCGGACAAAAATGCGCGCCATTCTTTCAAAAAATCGGTGCTGACGGCATTGGTACCGATGGTTGGAAACGAAAAATGAATGTCGGGGTGGGCAAATTGGGCTGCTTTTCGGCAAGCGGAACATTCTCCGCAGGGCTGGAAACTGGCAGATAGGTAATTGGCGGACTGGTGATTGGTGATTGGTATCTCGGCTTCTTCAAAAAGTCCGCCGCCGCCGCCCTGCCCCCTTTGCTCGCACTGCAACAATTGGGCAAAAGTGGTGGCCAAGGCAAGTCCACCGCCCCCCGTAGGCGCTAAAAAAAGCAGGGCATGGGGCACCCGCTCGCTGGTTGCAAGCGATGCCAAAAAATCTTGGGTGCGGTGTTGTCCGATGATGTTTTGCATAATTTTTTGAGAACCGGGCACAAGATACGGGCTATTCAGCGGACAAAAAACGGGCATTAAAAAGCAGACTCGCCGTAAGTTTGCCCCACACGTTTTAAGCTGATTTAAACAGCAAAGCCTTGCTTCAAACCAATAATCTTTCAAGTAAAATCTACTCATCATGGAACTCCTAGGAATTGGTTCACGCGTCAAACACCCCGCTTACGGCGACGGGGCAATTATTCGCCTCCATGTAGCGGCTTACGAAGTTTGTTTTATGCAATTCGGCGTTAAAATGGTTGGCAAAGACTACACGGGCTGGCAAATCGTGGAGCGTATTGCCCCCGAAGAAACTGTGTCTTTCACCGAAGCAGAGCAATCGCTCGTGCGCATCCTGCGGGCCTGGGCGGGCGTAAGCCTCGAAACCGTACCGCTCGGCGACCGTTGGAGAAACGGCAAAATGGTGCTACAAGCCGATGGTGTTCAGCCCAAAGAAATACCGATCGACACGTTTTTCCACAAAATCGTGATGATGCGCGACCGCCTGCGGGTGCTCGAACAAGGCATCAACGCCCACAAAAAACTCGATGACGAGGACAAAGTGAACCTTCAACAGTACATCACGCGCTGTTATGGCAGCATGACCACTTTCAACGTGCTGTTCAAAAATAAGGAGGACTATTTCGTGGGCGAAAGCGGGAAAGAGTGAGGTACCACATTTTAGTGCGTATTTAACCACATAGCGCACATAGTACACATAGATTTGAAAATCACCACGTTGATTCTATGTGTACTATGTGCGCTATGTGGTTAAATACGACCACTAGGTGTTGTACTGCGTCCATAAAGTTGTGTATTTTGAAAAAAGTTTTCATCCCTGCTTGGCTTGCCCAAATCGGGCAGTTGAACACTTTTTCAAACCTTACCTATGCAACCCTCTTCCAACATCGCAGCCCTCCGAATCCTCGGGTTTTGTACCCTGTTTTTGCTCTCCGCTTGCCAACAAAAAAGTGAATCGTCTTTTGCCGAGCGTGCCCCAGCTCCGCCGCCCGCACAAAGTGAATCAAATGCCAAACTTGACCAGGCGCCCGGTGTCAAAGCCCAAACAGAACAGTTTGCAGATACCGCCACAAACGGCGATATTTTTTCTTCCGCGGCCGCCGTTCCCAGTGCTATTGATTCCCTCAAAAAATTTGTCCGAAACGCCGAGATGCGTTTCCGCGTGAAAAACACGGCCGACGCGACCTTGCGCATCGAAGACATCGCACTTCGTTATGGGGGTTTTGTCCTCAATAGCAATCTAAATAGCCGGATTGAACTTCAACAAACCACACCCATCAGTCGCGATTCTGCCCTGGAAACAACCCGATATACCATTCACAGTCAATTGGTTATACGGGTTCCATACCGTATGCTGGATACCACACTCCGTTCCATCGGCCGGCTTTCCGACTTTCTCGATATGCGGCATATAAACGCCGAAGACATTGGTCTGCAAATGCTTGAGCAAGAACTTACGCGTCTTCGGGAAGGTATCTATCGCAGTGATTTGGACCAGGCGGAGGAAAACAAATACAGCCCAAAAGCAGATCGTGCCCGGGCCAGCCGGGCCGCCACCGACCAGGCCAAAATCGAAACCCTGAAACTGGAAGATGCCATTCGGTTCAGCACCGTCCGGGTAGATATTTACCAGCGCCCCCAAATTCGCCGAACCATGGTGGCCAATACCCAAGTGGCATTCCCACAACAGCCCTTTGCCGCGCGTATGGGAGAAGCCTTACGTGCCGGAGGAGAGGTATTGTTGGTTTTGTTCTTTGGCGTCGTTCATTTGTGGGGCCTGATTTTACTGGCCGTGTTGGGGTATTTTTCCTGGAAATGGCTGCGAAACCGCGGTGGTTTTTTGAGCCCGAAGACCCAAAAGTCTGCGTAAAGACATTTGATTGCTGTGGACCACATCAACCTGAAACCCTTTTGCAGAATTCCTGTTGGGGCTTGTTACATTTGCAGCTAATTATGGAAAAAGTAAAATGCCTCATCATCGGCTCTGGACCAGCGGGTTATACAGCAGCCATTTACGCCGCTCGGGCCGGCCTTAGCCCCATGCTCTACACAGGCCCACAGCCTGGTGGACAACTTATGATCACCAACGACGTGGAAAACTACCCTGGTTATCCTGCAGGACGCAACGGTCCGGAAATGATGGAAGATTTCCGCAAACAAGCAGAGCGTTTCGAGACGGTTATCCGGAATGAAATGATTGTAAAAGTGGATTTCACGGGCCCCATTCACAAAGCCTGGAGCGAATCTGGCGCTGAAATCCATTCGCCAACCATCATCATCGCCACGGGGGCAAGTGCCAAATGGCTCGGTATTCCCGGCGAGCACGAATTGGAAAATAAAGGGGTTTCGGCCTGTGCGGTTTGTGACGGTTTTTTCTTTCGCAAACAAAAAGTGGCCATCGTAGGAGGCGGGGATACCGCAGCAGAAGAAAGCACCTATCTGGCAAAAATCTGCTCAGAAGTACACTTGCTTGTCCGTCGCGATGAAATGCGTGCCTCCAAAATCATGCAAGAGCGTGTGCTGAACACGCCCAACCTTATCGTGCACTGGAATACTTCGCCCGAAGAAGTGCTCGGCACCGACGGCGTGGAAGGCGTGCGCATTCGCAACAATAAAACCAACGAGGTCAGCACCTTGGATATTTCCGGCTTCTTTGTGGCCATTGGTCACCAGCCCAACACGGATATTTTCAAGGGTTGGCTTGATTTGGACGATAGCGGCTACATCAAAGCCGTACCAGGGCGTTCGCTCACCAATCTTCCCGGCGTTTTTGCCTCCGGCGATGCCCAGGATAAAATTTATCGCCAAGCCGTGACTGCCGCTGGTACAGGTTGTATGGCGGCTTTGGATGCGGAGCGGTATTTGGTGGAGACGGGGCTTTAACCCGGAATAAAAAGAAACCGCAAAACAGGAGAACAGGAAAATATAAAACCGCAAAATCGAGAAGCACTTGCTCACGAATTGGGCAAGTTTTTGCCCAATTCGTGAGCAAAATTCGTGGTTTTATATTTTTCGGTTCTCCTGTTTTGCGGTTTCTTCAATTTATGGATTTAAACCTCCTTAATATTCGTCCCAATCACCCACCGACCGTCACCAATCCGATGCCAACCGTTGCTGCTGGTCTCGAAAATGCTGACAGTGGCGCCTTGTTTCAATTCCGCCACCTTGGCATTGCTGGTTGAAGGGCCTGTACGCACATTGAGGAAACTGGAGGTGACTTTTCCTTTTCTCGTCACCACTGCTGGCGCGCCATTGGAAGCAATGACCTGAATATAGTCGGCACTAACGAACTGGTTTGGCCCGATTCGCCAGAAACCAGATTTCTTTTCCAACAGGTTCACGATATCTCCTTGTTTCAGTTCTGCCACTTT
>JALHPW010000499.1 GCA_022842255.1 Saprospiraceae bacterium
AATGGGTGTGGATTTTCTACCGTGCTTTTTAGTTCGGGGTGGAATTGAACCCCCACAAACCAGCGTAAAGCCGGTATTTCCACGATTTCTACCAGGTTGGTGTCCGGATTGACGCCGGTGGCTACCATACCTGCCTTCTCAAACACTTCAAGGTACTGATTGTTGAATTCCCAGCGGTGCCGGTGACGTTCGCTAATTTGAGCATTTTTATAAGCTTCCAAAGCCTTCGTTTTTTTCTTCAAAGTGCAATCGTAAGCGCCCAGTCGCATCGTTCCGCCTTTTTGCGTGATTTTCTTTTGCTCTGCCATCATGTCGATGATTGGATGCGGCGTATCGGGTGTAACTTCTGTGCTCGCGGCGCCATTGAGCTGGAGCACATTGCGGGCAAATTCGACGCAAGCGCATTGCATCCCCAGGCAAATGCCAAAGAAAGGAATGTTGTTTTCTCGGGCGTATCGGATGGCGGTCAATTTGCCCTCAATTCCCCGTTCGCCAAAGCCAGGGGCGACCAGGATGCCGTTCAAACCCGCCAGGGCCTTGCTGACATCCTTATAACTTCCTTCCAAGGCTTCGGCGTGGATGGGTTGCACCCGCACCTTGCATTCATTCACGGCTCCCGCGTGCACGAAGGACTCGTAAATGGATTTGTAGGCGTCAGGTAGTTCGTTGTACTTGCCGATGAGGCCAATTTTGACTTCGTGGAGGGGGTTTTTGAGTTTGCCCAAAAAGTTTTTCCAGGAAGAAAGGTTTGGCTCCTTGGTATCCTTCAAATGCAATTTTGAAATCACCACCGAATCCAAACGCTCCTTTAAAAGCAGCAATGGCACATCGTAAATGGTTTCTGCGTCAATCATTTCGATGACCGAGGAGGTTTCCACGTTGCAGAACTGCGCCATTTTGCGGCGGATGTCTATGCTCAAGGGATGTTCCGTCCGGCAGGCCAAAATATCAGGTTGCACACCGAGGCTAAGCAGCTCTTTTACAGAGTGTTGGGTGGGTTTTGTCTTCAGCTCCTTGGCCGCGTTGAGGAACGGGACCAAGGTAAGATGAATGACCAGGGAATGCTCGCGGCCCAGTTCCCAGCGCAATTGACGCACCGACTCCACGTAAGGCAACGATTCGATGTCGCCCACCGTGCCGCCAAGTTCGGTCAGGACGATGTCGTACTGTCCAGATTGGCCAAGCAAAAGCATCCGGCGTTTGATTTCGTCGGTGATGTGGGGGATTACCTGTACGGTTTTGCCCAAATAAGCGCCTGCGCGCTCTTGCTCAATGACCGTCTGGTAAATCCGGCCTGTGGTGACGTTGTTGGCCTGGGAGGTGGGGGTGTTGAGGTACCGTTCGTAGTGTCCGAGGTCCAGATCCGTCTCCGCGCCATCGTCGGTGACATAGCATTCGCCATGCTCATAGGGGTTGAGCGTGCCGGGGTCCACGTTGAGGTATGGGTCGAACTTTTGGATGGTGACAGAAAAGCCGCGCGCTTGAAGTAATTTGGCGAGGCTGGCACAAAGAATTCCTTTTCCGAGCGAAGAGGTGACGCCGCCCGTAACAAAGATGTATTTTGTCATAAAATGTTTTGCTTGTTACGGGACGCAAAGGTAGGAAAAGGGATTGGGATAAGCGGGCATGGAATCTGAGGAAGTTCTTGGCTTTTTAAAACAACTGGATAAATGGGCATAAAACCAAGAGGGTGTTGGCAGGGCCAGCGCCCCACCAACACCCTACTCATGATGACACCTCTCGATCTTAATTTGATGTCGAAGCAATGAATTACTCAGCTATTTGGGCGGCACATACGCATACCCACAAAAGGAGCCAGAAGTGCATCCCACAGGATTGCAAAAACTGGTGCCGGTAACACATCTTAGAGACTGTCCAATTGGCACACCATCCTCGTTGCAGCAAATAGCGACCATGGGTTTGTAGCTAGGTGCAAAAGCTTTAGCATAGGCATCAGCTTGATCCATTGTAAACACGTAGCTTGGTTTCGTAAACCGCAGGGATGCTGCGGAGATAATGCAGAGAAGGCCCAAAACGAGCGTAAACTTATTCATGTTGAAATTGAAATTAGCGGTGAAGGTTGGGAAGGCAATGGTTATATGTCCTTTTAATCTAAGTTGGGACGGATTTATAGCAATTCGCTTTGAGCTATTTTGCCTCTAAATACAATAAAATAAAGGCCGGATTTTTTTCATTTTCTTGAATTGCCTTAGCTAGATCTGGATATGTGTTGGCCAGTTCTGTCTGGTTTGACACATTTTCCTCCTGCAAGGATTTCAAGTTTCTAGGGTCCAAGACCAAGCAGAATTGCTCATTTCCAGTTGTGAAAATATTGCCCTTTTGAATCAATGGATATAGTGGGTCATTTCTTTTCAGTCCATTCGCATCCCAAAACTGTTTTTTGATTTCATCATATATGCCAAGGCTTGGTCCGTACATATCATAGTAATGAAACAGCACAAGATTTTTTGATTTCACTATGCCTTCGGTAAGGAATGAAACGGAACTACTCAATTCCAAAGCGTTGCCTTTTTGCTGTCTCATTTCGGCAGGTATCGCTTTTTCAAGGAAATCAAAGCAATATAATGGTTCAATTTTATTGTTTTTAATGGCAAAAACGGTATCACAAAAGGGTGGGGAAAAAACAATATCATGTCCAGTATTACCAAGAAAGCCCGAAAAATTATACCCAAAATTATCGAGTGAATCTGGATAGGGCATGGCCCGCTTAACCACATTGCCCACCTTGTCATAAAACACCAAGTAATTGTACCCGGAAATCTTGGTGGCGCCCAACTCGTTATAAAGCACATAACCCTCATTTGGCAATACAGCTAGATATTCACCCAATGAGCCGTTGCGCAATTGTTTTATTGGATTCCCATGGAGGTCATAAGTCATAAACGATGTATTCCCAGTAGAAAGGCCAACAATTTGATCCTTTCCTGCATTTAGGTCAATATCATACAACTCATTATAGCCACCTTCCTGTTCAGACTGACGCCCAATTTTGTTTATAAAAGAGCCTGTAACTACATCATATCTGTATATGTCTTGAAAATCGGTTTCTGCATCAAAAACAATAATCGAGTTGCCAGAAAACAATACCTTAGTGATACTTCTCAATGGCTGTTGCCCCGCATCTTGTAATCTTGTAAAACCTTTATAATCAAACAATTCGGATGCTTTGATTTTATTTGAGTTAACAGGTGAAACATAGATATTTTCTGGTGATGCTTCGGTGTGTTCCATATAACAACTTCCTCCCAAAAGCATCAAACCCAAAATGAAACCCAAGAGAAAACGATTTGCCATTTTTATAATGATTTGCTTCTATGGACAATTAGAGTTCAGTGGTTGACTTTGATGGTCCGGATTTAATGGACGCGTCACAGGGGGCTCCAGATTTACAAGGCTTATCCACACAAGTAGAGGTTCCTGTAGTACAATAATGTCCCGCGGTATCAATACCTGGCCCAGAGGGATAAGGCCAAATTGGGCAGCAGAAAAATGTAAGGCCGATTTTTTTGGTTGGCGCAAATGACTTCGAATACGCTTCAACTTGGTCTGCCGAAAGAACGAAATCTGTTTTCTTAAAATTTAAGGAAGTTGCTGCAGCAAAGCAGCAAACGGCAAGAAAAAAATTGATTTTTTTCATGTGAAAGTAAATTTAATGTGTAAAAAAAATTAGAGTGCCTCTTTGTCAGCGTTGATTTTCAAGCCCGCTTCACATTTTTTTGCTTAGCCTGGGCCCTGCTACCACTTGACAAGACAAAGGTGCATGGGGTACTAGGGATAAAAAATGGACACTTATTGGATATTTTTCCGAGCAAAAACAGATAAATCTCGGCTAAAAAAGGTAAGTAATCAAGCAAACCGAACACTTAGGGCCCTATCTTCTTAGAAAGCCCCAAAAAGCACTGGACAGAATGTATACATTTTTCTTCAATGGGCTGATTTTGTTTGAATGTAAGCCCCAATATTCCTGCGTCTACCCTGCCCCTACCCCAGCATCTCAAATTTATCCGCATTCGCCAAAAACGGCAGCTGTTCGCGGTAGGCCATTAAATCGTCTAAAGAAAGTGTCCGGGTTTCAATTCCTTCTTTGCCGTCCGGGATTTGCACAAGCGCCTGCCCAGAATAATCGATGATGGCCGAATCCCCGGAATATTCGTACCCGTTTCCATCCGTACCTGCAACGTTGGTCCCGACCACAAAAGTTTGATTTTCAATAGCCCTTGCAGCCA
>JALHPW010000500.1 GCA_022842255.1 Saprospiraceae bacterium
GGCGTACTTTCAACGATTCAATTGCTATACTCTTAAGGTCTTATGCCCGGGCAATCAATAAACAACAAAATCGATGTGGCGCGCTTTTTCGAGAGGATACAAAGGCCAAAGCGGGCTGGATTGATGAATTTATTACAGTTGATCGATATCGAAATGGCCCCAACGATTTTCGTGCTTTCCCAGACGATGAATATGGATGGCATTGCTTCAATTATATCCACGAAAACCCTGTGGCGGCACGGATTGTAAACCAGGCGATTGATTGGGAATATTCTTCGGCCCGAGATTATGGAGGATTGCGTGGCGGAACTTTATGCAACCGGGATTTAGCTAGGGAGATGTTACAGTTGGTATGATTATAAACTAAACTCAGTGGTAAACTAAACTCACCGGGTGACTGCCAGTCACCCGGTGAGTTTAGTTTACCACTGAGTTTAGTTTACCAGCTGAGTTTCCTCATCCTGGAACTTTCACCCCAACATTTCGTTTATTTGTGCCTCCTATGGAAATTCCAAAATTCGCTATTGATAAAGAAAGACTCGGGCAGCGCCGTGCCGCGCTCGAATTGTTACGCCTGCGCCTCAAGGAGGATTTCGTGGGGATTGACGACATCATCGACAGTCTGCTCGATTATATTCAGGTCTGGTACTTGATGCCGGAGGTGCTCACCCGGCCCATCATCGTTTGCCTTTGGGGCATGACCGGGGTGGGGAAAACCGATTTGGTGCGCCGATTGGTGCAACACCTTGATTTTCAGGAACGTTTTGCAGAAGTTGAGCTCGGGAATACCGATCAAACCACCTATTTCAGCAGCGTAAATGCCATCCTGAAATCGAATGGTTTGGTGGATAGTCGCCCGGCCATCGTGCTGTTTGACGAGATTCAACGCTTCTACACAATCGAGCCTGATGGCTCGCCCGTGCAGGTCACCAAGTTCAACGACTTCTGGGAATTGCTCTCCGATGGCCGCCTCGCCAAGCGTGAAAAAGAGGATTTTGACTACTATATTTCAGATTTTATGTTCAACCAGCGTCAGCGCAACCGTCGCCCGCCGGGAGAACCCGTGCCGCCAGAAGACCCCATGATGGACACCGTGGGCATTTGGGAGGCCCGAAATTTGAAAAAAATGTTGGAGCTCGAAGAAGACGTGCTGGACATTGCCGAGATGAGCAAAAAGCAGATGCTCGACATTATCATCGAGGCCAAAAGCCGTCGGCGGGTGTTTGAACCGATTGATTATTCCCAGATGCTCATCCTCATCAGTGGCAACTTGGATGAAGCGTTCCAAATGGCCACCCATACTTCCGACAGCGAGGTGGATGCGGATATTTATCATGCATTTACCAAGAAAATAACGGCGGTCGACATCAAAAATGCCCTTACCCGCCGGTTCCGCCCGGAGCAGGTGGCGCGTTTTGGGAATATCCACCTTATTTACCCGAGCCTGCGCAAGGCGGATTTTGAGTCGCTCATCCGCAAGGAAGTGGGCAAAATCATTGGCCGTACCGAGGTTCGGTTTAACGTGAAAATTCACATCTCCGACCAGGTTTTTGCCTTGATTTACCGGAATGGGGTGTTTCCCGTACAGGGCGTGCGACCTGTGTTCAGCAGTGTGACGGATATTCTGGAGACCAACCTGAGCAAGTTTCTTTTTGAGGCCTTAAACGATGGATGTGATTCGTTTTCCATCGATTACGACAATGAGGCGAAGAAAATATCCGCTCAGATTGGCAGCCGGAAAGTTGAAATCCCATTTGTAGGTCGCATCGACAAAATTCGCCAGGGGAATATTGCCGATGTGGTGGCCAACGTAAGTGTACACGAGGCAGGGCACGCGGTGGCGTACGTGGTGCTTTTTGGCATTGCGCCCTTGCAGCTCAAATCAAAAGTGGCGAGCAGTTATGCGTCTGGGTTCACGTTTCCCCATGAGATTTATGAGACCAAGGAGAATTTGCTCAAAAAAATAAAGGTATTCCTGGCGGGTGGCTTGGCCGAGGAACTGGTTTTTGGCGATGAAAATGCGACAGTGGGGCGTTCCAACGATCGGGAGCACGTAACCATGTTGGCCATGGATTTTATCCGAAGGCATGGTTTCGACGAGCGTTATCAGGCGAATTACACCTTGGAATACGGTTTTTCGATGGACAAACACGCCACGGACAAGGATGTGGAAGCGATGATTGCCAGTATTGTTAAGGAAACCCGCGCGTTGTTGGCCAAGCATCTGGATTTCCTGCTTGATTTGTCGCGTGTGCTCAACCAAAAGGGAAGTATGGATGCCAAAGATGTAGCGGAGGTGGCGGCCAGGTTTGGGCTACCGGCTGCAATTAA
This sequence comes from Saprospiraceae bacterium, assembly GCA_022842255.1. Classification (GTDB taxonomy): domain Bacteria; phylum Bacteroidota; class Bacteroidia; order Chitinophagales; family Saprospiraceae; genus M3007. The sequence goes on from JALHPW010000500.1 coordinate 2,332, forward strand.
AGAAGAGGGCTATTTGCATTTGCCGGGGTATGAGGAGAAGATGGGGTAGGGGAGGTATTCCTAAAACAAAAAATTTTCCTTGCCCGCTCCACCTTAAACCGCCCAATAATTTTTACTTTTGCACAGTATTTGCCATCGGGCGTGTCGGCACTGTTTCAACACGCACCTTTTTTTCAAACAAACCATCACATTTAATTGGCATTCAAACCTTATCGGCCTAAACCACCCGGTGGTGCTCGTCCCCCCGGTGCTCGCCCAGGTGGGCCTCGTCCATTCAACCGCGGCCCGCGCGCTCCAGAACACAATATCAACAATTTTATCCGTGCCAACGAGGTGCGACTGATTGGCGACAATCTGGATGAAATCAGCGTGGCTGCGGGTCAAACCGTAGAAAGCGGTGTTTACCCTACCTCAAAACTCCAAAAATGGGCCGAAGAATTAGGTCTTGATTTGGTGGAAATCACGCCCAATGCCGTGCCACCCGTGGTGCGTATTGTGGATTACAACAAATTCCTTTACCAGAAAAAGAAACGCGAAAAGGAGCTGAAAGCCAACGCGGTAAAGGTAGAATTGAAGGAAATTCGATTTGGTCCGGAGACTGGCGAACACGATTTTGAGTTCAAGCTCCGTCACGCCAAAAACTTTCTTTCCGAAGGAAACAAGGTAAAAGCCTACGTTCAGTTCCGGGGCCGTGCCATTGTTTTTAAGGAACGTGGCGAATTGTTGCTCCTGCGTTTCATGAAAGAATTGGAGGATCATGGCTCTGCCGACCAGTTGCCACGCCTCGAAGGAAAGCGGATGCACGTCATTTTGTCGCCCAAAAAGGGTCCACAGAAAAAGAAAGAGGCCGTTTCCGAAGACTGATTTTAAAGGGCTGTTTTGGAGGTGGAATCACCTCAGGCAGCCATAATGCATATTTAAGGGCCTTCTCTGCAAACCTGCGGAGAAGGCCTTGTTTTTCTTTTGAAACTATTTTGGCACTTTCCTTTTGTGCTTTGTGGAGGAATTTTACCTTTGCGCTCCGTTTTTCAAACACATATTTTTGTCATGCCTAAAATGAAGACCCACTCCAGCGCCAAGAAGCGTTTTTCGGTGACTGGCAAGGGGAAAGTTAAGCGCAGCCGCGCCCGCATGCGTCACTTGATGCGCAAAAAGACGACCAAAGCCAAGCGCCACTTGCGCGGAAGTGTAGTCGTTGACCGCAGTGAGCACGCACGTATCGAGCGTTTGCTCGTTATCTGAGTTCGTAGTCGGTTGGACGCTCAACCACTTCGACAAACCCGATTCCCGCAAAGGCGGGAGTTTTTCACTTCACATTTTTTAACGAGGACATTGGTTAAAAGCGTTGGCAGTTTCAAAGTTCAGAAACCTGCACTTAGAACTACCCACCCCGGTGTCGCACTAAAAAATCTTTTTTATGCCTAGAGCAACAAACAACCCGGCCAGCCGCGCTCGCCGGAAAAAAATCATGTTAGCCGCCCGCGGCTTCTTCGGCGCTCGCTCCAAAGTTTACACGGTAGCGAAAAACACGCTGGAAAAAGGTTGGCAGTACGCCTACCGCGACCGTAAATTCAAAAAACGCATTTACCGTCGTCTCTGGATTGCCCGTATCAACGCCGCCGTGCGTCCAATGGGTATCAACTACAGCAGCTTCATCCACCTGCTCAGCCAAAAAGGCATCGGTCTTAACCGCAAAGCATTGGCTGACCTCGCGCTCAACCACCCAACGACTTTCAAAGCGGTGGTGGATGCATCCAAAGCGAAAGGATAAACTGGCTTCGGCCACTGGAAAATATTATGGGGAACCGGCCAATGGCTGGTTCCCCGTTTTTTTTGTTGCTGAGTTTGAGTGGCTTTTGTTAATTCGATAGGGTCTCAACAAATATTGGATAGATCGGAAGAGCG
>JALHPW010000501.1 GCA_022842255.1 Saprospiraceae bacterium
AAGCCGCCAATTGTTAAAATTGGATTTTTTTTAAACTAAGGCGCTAAGACGGTGTGACGTACTCCATTTTATAACGTCTTCTTAATGGTTTTGAAAAAACGAGGTGTTTTCACTCAATTTCTGCTATTTTTTTCGTGCCTTTGTGCTTTGAATCGCAGACCTCGTCTGTTTAAAACCACCTGACAGTGACAGCAGTCGCTACCAGAAAAACTTCGACATCCGCCGCGCTTTCTGACTCGCAACTCATTGCCCTGTATTTACAAGAGCAAGACGCGCGCTATTTTAGCCAATTGTACCGCCGTTATGCCGGTAAGGTATTTGCCAAATGCATCTCTATGTTGGCTGACCATGGTATGGCGCGCGACGCAACGCAGGATGTTTTTATCAAAATTCTGCTAAACCTGTCGAAGTTCACCGAACAATCTTCCTTTTCTACCTGGGTGTATTCTATCACCTATAATTACTGCATCGACCTGATCCGGAAAAAGAAAAAGAACATTTTGATTTTTACGGAAGATATGGGCAGGGTCAGCAAGGAATCGGAGGTGGAAATACCAGACAGTGTGATTTTGGAAATGGAGACCAACCGGCTCGAAAAAGTGATGGGCAAGCTGCCGATTGGTGACAAGGCAATCCTGGATATGAAATACACAGAGGATATGTCCATTAAGGAGATTGGGGAAGTGTTGAATAAGACCGAAAGTGCCATCAAAATGCAAATCATGCGTGCAAAAATCAAGGCGCAAGGCATTTATGAGGATATGTTTGGTAAAGAACCAATTGGTGCATAAAACCTTTTAAATCAACTGAATACCAACTTTTAATACCGGATTATCTAACCGATTTTATCACCCGTGCACCGCCCTTCGGCGCACAAAAAAAGGCCGCCATGGACAACAGCCTAAAAAAGTTGCAAGCAGAGCGGGAAGCAATGTTGCCCCCAGAATTGGAGGACCGCATTTCGCAGCATGTTGGCACCCTGTCGTTGTTTAGCAACGTCATCGAAGTCTTCGTGCCCAATGCGCTACAAGTCGTGGTCCGACTGGTAGGGGGCGATGATTTGCCTTGTCTCAAAAAGGCATCCCGTCGCAAAGCTCGAGCCAATATGGATTGGCGTACCCCTCCCGCCCCCTTATTGCCCGATGCTGGATAATTGGACATTCGCAAACAATCTTCTTCAACCTAAATAATGGATACTCTTCCCGTTTCTGGCCCTGTTGCTCAATTGATTTCGCAGTTTTCTGCCTTTTTCCCCAAACTCATTGGAGCACTGACCATTCTTTTTGTGGGTTGGCTTGTTTCGCGTACAGTCGGGAAAATATTGAGTAAGGTGTTGGCCAATATTGGTGTTGACCGATTGGCCGAGATGCTCGACGATATTGATGTGGTGCAACGCAGTGGTGTGTTGAAGGACAAGCTTTCCAGCATCATTGCCAAAATCGTGTACTACATGATGATGCTTATATTCATCATCGCAGCTACCGAAACCCTGGGCGTAGGGGCCATTACCCAGATATTTACCGATTTGATGAATTACCTGCCGTCGCTCCTCACCGCAGCGGTGGTATTTATGATTGGCTTGTTTCTGGCCGATATGGTGCAAGGAGCGGTGGTTACCCTTTGCCAATCGTTGGGGGTCGCTTCCGCTAAGATGATTGGCTCTATTGTTTTTTACTTCCTTTTTATAACCATCGCGGTCAGTGCGCTTGCGCAGGCCAAAATCAATACAGAGTTTATTTCCTCCAGCCTGACCGTTATTATCGGAGCGGGTGCCTTGGCTTTTGCCTTTGGGTACGGGCTTGCATCTAAAGACTTGGTTTCCAATTATTTAGCAAGTTATTACAACAAGAACAAAGTGCGTGTTGGCGACGAGGTGCGTATTCTGGGAGAACGTGGCAAGGTGGTGTTGATTGACAGCACCTCCATCATCCTGCAAACCCACGAACGCGCCATTATCGTCCCCCTGAGCAAGCTGACCACCGAAAAAATCGAAGTCTTTTACCCCGATGCCCAAGAAAACGATTTGCTAGAGGCCGAAAATTGAACTCATGGAGTTTTTTGTCATCGGGCTTGCCGCTTTTGCAGCGTCCTTGCTCACACTTTTTTCCGGGTTTGGCCTGGGCACCCTGCTCACGCCTGTCTTTGGCATCTTTTTCCCCCTCAACATTGCCGTAGCGCTCACCGGGATTGTTCACCTGCTCAACAACCTGTTCAAGCTCTCCTTGCTGGGCAAGAATGCCTCCAAGGATTTGGTGCTGCGTTTTGGCATCCCATCAGTAGTGGGCGGATTCGTGGGGGCCATGCTTTTGACCTTGCTGACCCAACTGCCACCACTTTTTATCTGGGGGGATAGGTGGGTGGTCACAGGCCTCAAATTGGCCATAGCCCTGCTCATGATTGTTTTTGCGCTGATGGAGATGGTGCCGGCCCTCAAAAATCTGAATTTTGCTGGCCGACAACTTACTTTGGGAGGCTTGGTAAGCGGTTTTTTCGGCGGACTGAGTGGGCATCAAGGAGCGCTGCGCTCGGCCTTCCTGGTCAACTGTGGGCTTTCAAAGGAAGCGTTTATCGCAACCGGGGTGGTCGTGGCCTGTATGGTGGATATGACGCGTTTGCCGGTTTATTTTTCCCGCTTCTCTTCCGAAGATTTAACCAGCCAATGGCTATTGCTATTGGTGGCAACCCTGAGTGCCTTTGCTGGTGCGTACCTGGGCACCCGTTTTTTGAAAAAGGTAACCCTGCAAGTGGTCCATAAAATTACAGCAGTGATGATTATGGTCATTGCGCTGCTTTTGGCGTTGGGATTGCTGTAATTGTGGCGTCTGACTCAATAAATAGCGAGGGAAAGGAGGTAAAAAAAACAGCCCTCCGCCCTTCCTCATTTGAAAGGACCGGAGGGCCCCCGCCTTCGGTTGTCTTTGCTCTTTCGAGCTTTTATCTTTGAAGCGCGCAATAGGTTAAAGCGCACTATTTTTGACGCAAATGATTTTTCGGGTCTGTTTTGATTTTCCTGTTCGAAAGGGCAGCGCTTGTAGTTTTCTCGTCTAAAGCTTTTGCTGCACTTTGTGTTGGTGTTTTCTGAAGTGGTTGGTTTTTGAAAAGGAGCGGTAGCTTTTCGCCCCAAATCGTACTGCAAATATGAACGCTTTTTTGTATTCCCTGTTACATCGGCACACTGACATATCCCCAAAATTGGCTATTTTTCGTTATTGTATTTTCAAAATAATGGAAAAATCGTTGATGATAAAGCAATGAAACCTGAATCTTGGTTCATAGAAAGTGAAAAAGAGCGGGCTGGGAATGCGAATCCTCGAAATCTTTTCAAATCAAAAAAAAGTTTCAAAAATCCGCCGCTTAACCTGAAAAATCCGCCGCTCCTTTGAAAAATACCGCCGCTTCTTGAAATTGAAATGCTTTAAAAGCGATTCCGGGTGTAGTAGGAAAGGGGCAAACCGGGCAAAACTTGGGTGATACCAAGGCGTGTTTTTTCAGTCCACTGCCCGGTTTGGGATTTTTTTTTCGACTTGTTGGAAAATGGTTTGTGTAAAAGAGAAACGGCTTTACATTTGCACCTCTTTTTGAAAGACAGTGTCGCGGGAATGGCGGAATTGGTAGACGCATACGTTTCAGGTGCGTACGCCGAAAGGTGTGGGGGTTCGAGTCCCCCTTCCCGCACTGGTTTCAATACAAAGGAGTTGTCCCGAGCCTCGGGGTGACTCCTTTTTTTGTTTTTCTTTTGTAAAACCTTGTGACTCCATCCCCACAGCACGTTTTATCCCTGTGGTCCTTTCTACCGCGCTACCTTTGCAAAAATTTTCCGCACACATGAAAATCGCAGTTCGACTCGGCTTTTCGTTTTGTTTCGCATTTTTCGTCCTGAAAGCCTCTGCCCAAACAGTGGCCATCGGTGAAATGCGCCCATACCTCGACACGCTTTCCGTGGAGCAAAAACTGGAGCTGCTCGAATACATGCGCCACCTTGGTTCGAGCCTCGACCGGGAGGTAGCACAATCCTACCTGCAATTAGACAAAAACCAGCAAGACCGTGCCCTACAATATATCCGCTTGCAATTGCTGAAAAAGCCTGGGGAGCTGGACGATCGCACCACCGTCCGCTTCAAACAAGACACCTTGAACCTCGGCCAAGTGGGCGAAGGTGAGGTGTTTATCGATTCTTTCTTGGTTACGAATACGGGCGCCCGGCCCTATGTCATCAAAGACGTAAAAGCCACCTG
>JALHPW010000502.1 GCA_022842255.1 Saprospiraceae bacterium
CCTGGTCTTTAGACCGGGGACATGAGGGATTTGGGGAGATGTAGGGCTTTAGCCCTTAAAAACAAGGGCTAAAGCCCTGACTTACCTTTGTTCCTTTTCAATCCCCGGCCTGAAGACCGAGGCAATTTTACCACCACTGTACAATATGAGGATAGTCAGGTTTTTTATTTAAAATATGCCTCCAAAAACGCCTCCAAAGCCTCTCCATGCAAATTTTTGGCCACCACCTTTCCATCTGCGTCTAAGATAAAATTGGCAGGAATGGTGCTGATGCGCAGGGTTTGAAGGAAGGGAGTTTCGTCGCCGCTCAGGTGCGAAGCATGAGGCCAGGTAGCCAAATCTTTGGCAATGGCTGCTTTCCAGGCTGCCGGGCTGCTGTCAATGGAATAGCCCAGGATTTGCAATCCCTGGTCTTTGTATTTGGCCCAAATCGGCGCCAACACCTCCCGGTTTTCCCGCCGACAAGGCATGCACCAGGACGCCCAAATATCCAAAATGCTGAGCCGTTTGCCCAGTAGCGCATGCAGGTTCAGGGTATCCCCGCTGGACATTGGAAGCACAAAATCCGGGATTTGGTCGCCCACCATGACGGGCAGTTTTTCCCGGTTGCCAGCTTGGCACAACTGTTTGGCCCATGCAGTTTCGGGCAGTTTCGCCCGCCACATTTCGCATTGCCGAAAGATAAATTCCGGTATCCGCTCGTAATCACCCGTCAGGCTTACCCAGCGGGTGGCCACCAAGGCTGGCCAGAAACCAGCACTCGAATCGGCAAAATCCATCAAAGGTTTTTGAAAGCGGTGCAAGGCAGCCTCCTGCTCCAGCAATTGATGTTCGTCGGCCGGATTTTCAGCATTCAAAAACACCTGTTCGGCCTGGTAGGCCCGGAGCCGAATATCGCGCAATTCCAGTAGCGCCCGGTTTTCTGCGGATGGGTTTTGGATAAAAAAAGACGCTTGAAATCGATGGGCTTCGGCTCGAATTTCCAGGGCCTGCCCTTGTTTAAGCACCAATGGCATATAATTGGAAATCAAAGGATTATCGTCCAACAATTGATTGGGGAAACGATTCCCGGCCTTTTGGATGCAGAGTTGGACCAGCAGATCGCCGTCCATTTTGGGCGCTTTGGGAAAGGCAAAACTTCCGTCGGCGGCAACGCTGGCAGAATCCAGTACCAAGCCGCTGTAATTGGAGGCAATTTCAGCAAAACTGCGCGGCTGCACCAGGTAAACCATCGGTTTCCAGTCCGACGACATTTGGATGGTTCCCGCAATTACCGGGGCAGATTGGGTGCGACATTGGGTTGCGCCCAGCATCCATAAAAACACAATCCAAGTATTTTTTGTGTTGAAAATCAGCATAATATGGTATATCAAGACAGGCTTGCCCCCGGATTGGGAGCAAGCCTGCTTTTTAAAATTTACTTTACCGCCATCCGAGACAGGAAAGCATTTGCCAAACGTATTAAGCCGGAAACGCTCCAATGCCCCCCGAAAGGTTGCGGACATCATACCCAAGCTGATGCATCATTTTGCATGCCTGTGCGCTGCGGTTTCCGCTCCTGCAGAATACAAAGTACGTGGCGTCTTTGTCCAATTGTTTGATGTTCCGCTCAAAACTGGGCGACATGATGTCCAAGTTCAAGGAACCCGGAATGGTGCCACCGCGTACTTCACCAGCGGTGCGAACATCTATCAAAATCGGGTTTTCCGCCTCTTCCAATTGTTTTTTGAACGCGCGGCCCGACAAATTTTCGTTGCGGGCAGCGCCGCTATCCGCTGCATTTTCCACTACGGCAGTGTCCGAAGATTCGCCGCCTATCAAATTTTTCAAAAATGAATTCCAAGCCATTGTTTGTGAGTTTAGTGTTTAAAGTAGGGTCGTCGGACAAACGTAGTCCGTCAATTTGAACATCTCGCTGTCTTTGAGCGCCTTAAAGCCGCCAACAACATCTACCAAATTATCATAGCCACGAGCCCGCAGGATGCTGGCAAAAATCATGGAACGATAGCCAGCAGCACAGTGTACATACACCGTTTTGTCTTTTGGAATGAGCAGCATGGACTCGTTTACATAGTCGAGCGGTGCGTTTTCAAAAGCCTGCACGTGCTCGCTGTTGTATTCGCTTTGTTTGCGCACATCAAAAACAGGGGTATCGGGATTGGCTTTCAGCGCTGCTGCCAATTGTTCCACAGTAACCCGTTGGATGGTGTCGACTTCCATTCCGGCTTTTTTCCAAGCGTCAAAACCGCCATCGAGGTAGCCGATACAGTTGTCGTATCCCACACGCGCCATCCGCGTTACCACCTCTTCTTCTCTGCCGGGGTCGGTGACCAACAGGATTTGTTGCTTCACGTCCGGGATCAAAGCGCCTACCCAGGGGGCAAAGTTGCCGTCCAGACCAATGTTGATGGAATTGGGCACAAAACCTTCCGAGAATTTCTGGGCATCCCGGGTATCGAGCACCAACGCCTCTGTTTCATTGGCAGCGGCATCGAAGGCACGGGGTGAAAGGGCTTGGGTGCCGCGTTGCATCACGTCGTCAAAACTTTCGTAGCCCTTGATGTTCATCAGTACGTTTTGTGGGAAATAGCCCGGAGGAGCGGTCAGTCCCGTCAAAATTTCCTTGATAAACGCTTCTTTAGTTAGCGCAGGGTTAAGCGCGTAATTGACCAGTTTTTGATGTCCGAGCGTATCGGTGGTTTCCTTGCTCATGTTCTTCCCGCAGGCACTTCCAGCGCCGTGGTTGGGATAAACGATGAGGTCGTCGCTGAGCGGCATGATTTTGTTTCGGAGCGAATCGTACAGATGACCGGCCAATTTCTCCTGGGTCAAATCTGCAATCACGTGCTGCGCCAGGTCAGGCCGACCCACGTCGCCGATAAACAGGGTGTCGCCAGAGATAATACCATGTTCCTTGCCATTTTCGTCAATCAGCAAATACGTCGTGCTTTCCATCGTGTGGCCAGGTGTGTGAATCACCTTTACCGAATAATCACCCACTTTGAAAATCTGGTTGTCTTCTGCGGTAATGGCATCGTAGCCAGGTTTTGCGGTAGGACCAAAAACGATTTTGGCGCCCGTTTTTTTGGCTAAATCCAAATGTCCGCTAACAAAATCAGCATGGAAATGGGTTTCAAAAACATACTTGATCTTGGCATTGCTCTTGGCCGCTCGCTGGAGGTAGGGCTCTACTTCACGAAGCGGGTCGAAGATGGCCGCTTCACCATTGCTTTCGAGGTAATAGGCCGCATGGGCCAGACAACCGGTATAGATTTGTTCGATTTTCATGTCTGAAATGTATTTGAACGTGGAGGATGGATTTGATACAACAAAGGTAAAACGGGGTTAAAGCCACGCTCCGTGACCAAAATCACGGCCAACACTATTTTTTATCAATTCTCGGACACGACCGGATTTCCGGTATTGACCCACTCGTTCATGCCCGCCGAATAGTTGAGCACGTTGTGGTAACCATGCTTCGCCAAGATGGAATAGGCAATGGAAGCCCGGTCGCCACCCTGGCAATGGATGATTACCCGACGGTCCTTGCTGATTTTGTCAAGGTTCTTTTCGAGGGTGCCCACAAACACATGGTCGGCCCCGCTGATATGCGCTGTGTTGTACTCGGAAGCACCACGCAGGTCCACAAGTTGTAGGTTGTTTTCAGCCTTTTTTTCCTTGAATTCTTCCAGGGATAGCAGTTTGACGGTCTCCAGTTTATTGCCAGTCTCCGCAGCCCAATCGCTTACATTGTCCACATAACCAACCACATTGTCCAAGCCAATGCGCATGAGTTTGCGGGTCAGGTCTTCGATTTGTGCTTCGCTGGCTACCAGCATGAAAGGTTCATTGTATTCCAGGAACCAGCCCGCCCAAGTAGCGAAAGCGTTGTTGCCCTGGATGTTCAGACTGCCTGGAATAAAGCCCGCAGCAAAATCTGTCTTGTTGCGCGCATCGATGAGTTTTACGCCTTTGCCAAGATTGTCCACCAATTCAGCCGTGCTCAATTTTTTCTGCTTGGGCACCTCGGTCAGCAAGGGGCGGTCCACCTTGTTGAGCTTTTTCATCATGGCGAAGTACTTGGGTGGTTCTGGCTGGTCGGCCAAGAGGTACTGCACAAAACCCGTTTCGTTGGTCGGGTACTGAAGCGCCCAGTTGCGGATTTTCTCATACCCAACCGTCGAACTTGGTACTGCGCCCAGGGCTTTTCCACAAGCCGAACCGGCAC
>JALHPW010000503.1 GCA_022842255.1 Saprospiraceae bacterium
CCACACCCGGACTACTGAGAAAGGCGGCCATGGCAAGGCAGGTGCCGAATTTGGCAATTTCAGAGGGCTGAAACGTAAACCCGCCGATATGATACCAGGCATTTGCCCCGTTCACCTCACGTCCAAAAAGCAGCGTTCCAGGCAACAATATAATCGAAACCAAATAGAGCGGCAAAGCCAGCGTTCGCCAAAAGGACCAGTCGGCCAACATCACGACAAACAACAACACCAAACAAAATATGATAAAGCCCAGCTGTTTGCCCGCGGTATTGTTAAACTCCAAAAAAGCCCAGGGTGCATCCGGATTGTAGGTAACTGCATAAATCATCAGCCAACCTATGGCAACCAATGCCAGGTAGAGCCCCAAAGTGAGGCGGTCAAAACCAAAAAGAGGAAGCTGATTCTGCTGGGACATTGTTTGTTGAGGGATAGAAGTTTAGGGTTTAGGGCGTTTAGGGCAGGTCTTGCTAAACCCTAAACATGCTAAACTCTAAACCCAAAAAATCATTGTTCCAAAAAGTCTCTAGGATGAATATTGGCGTCTTTGGCAGGGTAAGCGCCTGCCCAACCGGTAAGCGTATTGATGAAAGCAAGCGCCTCTTGTTTGCTGCGAAAAGCGCCCACTCGAAGTTTATAATAGGGCTGTTCTTGCACCACCGTTGCTGCCACTTCCGGGTATTCTGTTCGGAAACGGTTGCGGCCTTGATCTGCTTGGGTCCGGTCGGTGGAGGCCATGATTTGCACCCGCCAGCCTTCAATACGAGGGTTGGACCGGTTGGCATTTACCCAATTTTTCATCAATTGGGTTACTTTGGGTTCTTCATTGATTTGCACCTCTTGCGCCCATATCGTGGAGGCAAACCCAATACAAAAGAAAAAAAGCACCTGAATTTTTCTTGTAAAAATCATCTCTAACTATTTGAAAATCAATAAAAAAACGCCACACTCACCACTCACCACTCACCACTATTCCATTTCCAACAAAAGTTGTCCCTTCTCCACAGCGGCGCCTTTTTGTACGGCAATGGACTTAATCCTACCATCGCCAGCAGCTTTCAACACGTTTTCCATTTTCATGGCTTCGAGGATGAGCAGCGGATCGCCTTTGCTGACCGCTTGTCCGGCTTCGACCATGAGGGTTAGCACCAGTCCGGGCATGGGCGCTTTCACCGTATTTTGTTTTTGGCTTGTGCCAACGCTAAGACCGAGCTGTTGCACGAGCCGCTCGTAGTGGTCGGCAATGTGCAGCGAATATTTCACGCCATTGATTTTGAACGCAAACTGGCGGGTTGCGAAATTGGTTTCCAACAACTCGGCCCGAAAGGAGCGTCCTTGGTGCAGGATTTGAAAAGCGCCTTCGCCATCGGGCACGATGTCCAGGTTTTTCAGGTCCTCAGGTTGCAGGGCGAACGCATGTTGGCCACCGTTGACGTTGATGCTGAATGGTTCCTTTTTTTCCATATTGATGCAAAATTAGGGTAAATCAAATTGCTGATTCAATTTTGCCAAAAATCTTAGCTGCTGATTGAAGAATTGCTTGGTCAAGCGGCCAATTCAAACCCTTCAAACTCATCAAACCCTACCCATAAAATGCATCTAATATTTCGTCCACTTTTGCTCGAACTTCGGTACCCGTTCCGCCTCGCCACGGGGTCGCGGACCCACACGAATGTCATGCTGACGGAAATCCATTGGCGGGGTTTGGTAGGGTATGGGGAAGCGGCCATGCCACCTTATTATGGTGAAAATCATGAAACGGCTGCGTTGTTTTTGGAGCGAGCCGCGGTGGCGTTGTCTCAACTTTCCGAAAGTTTTGAACTTTCGGAAAGTTCGATTCCGATTATATTATCCGAAATCGATGCACTCGCCCCGGGTAACCACGCTGCGAAAGCTTCGGTCGACATTGCGCTGCATGATTTATGGGGTAAAATAGCGGGTCGCCCACTGTGGCAAATGCTGGGTGTTGAGCCGGATAACATGCCAGCTACAAGTTTTAACCTGGGGATGGACACACCGGAAGTATTGCGTCAAAAATTGTTGGAAGCCGCTGATTTTCAAATCATTAAAATCAAACTTGGGGCAGACAACGACCGCGAAATCATCCAAACCATTCGGGAAATTTCTGATAAACCCATTTATGCCGACGCGAACCAAGGCTGGAAAAACCGCGAAGCAGCCCTGGATTTGGTCCATTGGCTGGCTGAACAAAACGTACAGCTGGTCGAACAACCTTTTCCCAAAAACGACCTGGATTCGGCCGCATGGTTGAGTGCGCGTTCTCCCCTGCCCATCATCGCCGACGAAAGTTTCCAACGGCTTTCGGACCTGGCGCATCTGGGCAATTCCTTTCATGGCGTGAACATCAAACTGATGAAATGCACGGGGCTCGCGGAGGGTTTTCAAATTGCCAAAGCTGCTCGCGCCAAAGGCCTGAAGTTGATGGTAGGTTGCATGACCGAAACGTCCTGCGGTATTTCTGCGGCGGCTTTGATTGCCCCCTTGTGCGATTATGCCGACATTGATGGTTGTTGGCTTATTCGAAACAACCCATTTGCGTTGCCTACATTGGAGGCAGGTAAAATTTGCTTCGGGGAGGGAGATGGGTTGGGGTTGAGTGGTTTGGTTGTTTGAAGGGTTTGATTTGATTGAGGGGTTCGATTGCGCTGGCTGGGCAATTCAAACCCCTCAAACAATTCGAACCCTTCAAACAAATCAAACAAATCAAACTCCCGCCTCCGCAGTAGCTGCCGGGATTTCAGAAAGTTTGGCCGCGGCCTCCTCGCGTTCGGCGTCTTGTTCGGCTTTTTTACGCTCTCTTTTGGCGCGTTCCTCATTGTCCAGCTTATCGTACGCCTTGATGATTTCTTTCACCAAACGGTGGCGCACCACGTCTTCTGCGGTCAGGTGCATGGTTGCGATGCCCTCTACGCCAGAGAGAATGTCGATGGCTTGCCGCAGACCACTTTTTTGGTGGTGAGGCAGGTCAATCTGCGTCATGTCGCCCGTAATAATACACTTGGCAGAAGGACCGAGACGCGTGAGAAACATCTTGATTTGCAAGGGCGTAGCGTTTTGTGCCTCGTCCAAAATGATAAAAGCGTTGTCGAGTGTTCGTCCGCGCATAAAAGCCAGCGGTGCGATTTCGATGACGCGGTTTTCCATGAAAAAGTTGAGCTTGTCCATGGGCAACATATCATCCAACGCATCGTACAACGGGCGGAGGTAGGGATCCACCTTTTCCTTTAAATCGCCCGGCAAAAAACCCAGGTTTTCACCGGCCTCGACTGCGGGGCGGGTGAGCACGATTTTTTTGACCAGTTTGTTTTTCAGGGCACGCACGGCGAGGGCCACGGCGGTATAGGTCTTGCCCGTACCGGCTGGTCCGAGTGCAAAAAGGATGTCGTTGGTGTCGCAGGCCTCGATCATCAACTTTTGGTTGCGGGTTTTGGCCTTGATGGGCCGGCCTTCGCGACCGTAGAGAATGACATTTCCGGCTGAGCCATCACCGTTGACGGGAATCCGTACCTCGAAGGGGTTTTCGCCGCCGAGCAGGTCTTCCACCGTTTGCACGGGGAGTTCGTGATGCTCACGCAGGTAGCGGGCCATCATTTCAAATTTGGCTTTGGCTGCTTGCGCATCTTTCTTTTCGCCAGTGATTTTCAAGCTATTGCCACGCGAAGTGATGGTGGCATCTGGGTAGGCTTTGCGCAAAAGATTTAACTTTGCGTTGTTTTCGCCAAATAGTTCGACAGGGTCAATGCCCTCGATGGTGAGAATGATTTCGCTCAAATTTTGCCCTCAAATTTTGGAAGCAGCGGGAGGTAAACGGCATTATTGGTATGATTTTCAGGTCTTTTTCAATACCGGGCCTCCATGCTTTTGGATAAAAAACGTTGTTTGCTTTCGCCCACAAAACTAAGGTTTTTTGAGCGGAATTTGAAAACAGAAAAACATCTACGAGAGTTTCATTCACCCCAACATTTCCCAATCTCCGACGTTCGGAAGGTATCAGACTAAGCCCATGCAATTCACCACCCTCACCACCGATTTTGGTACCCAGGATTTTTACGTCGGCGCACTCAAAGGTGCCTTGTTACGACGTGTACCAACGCTGAACCTGGTCGATGTTTCGCATGATATTGCCCCTTTTGATATTGTAAGAGGGGCTTTTGTGGTTGCCAATGTGTGGCATGAGTTTCCGGAAGGAAGTAGATCGGAAGAGCG
>JALHPW010000504.1 GCA_022842255.1 Saprospiraceae bacterium
CGGATGCGGCCATGCCGATTGCCTGGCACGAAGGGGTGGCGCTGTTTCAATCGGGACAATTCGACAAATCGGCCCAGGCTTTTGAGCGGGCCTCCCAGCTGAACCCCTGGAGCTTCCAGGTCATCAACAACTACGCGTCTGCCCTGGTGAAATTAAAACGGTATCAGGAAGCAATCCCCTTGTTTGAAAAAGCGCTGACCATCAACCCGCGATACGATGAAGGGAAATTCAACCTCGCATTTGTGCATTTTCAGCTAAACGACCTCGACCAATCCAGGACTTGGCTGAGCAAGGTGGATACGATTGCCAACCCGAACAACCCAGTGGACCGGGAAAAAAATCAGGTGACCAAAAAAAGGCTCAGCGAATTTCAGAAGGTTATCTCGGAAAAGCAAAAGTGAGCCCCGAACTATAGAACTTTGCAATCGCACAAACATACACTCGCCCAAACGCGGTATGCCTCCAAATTCATCGGTGAATTAATAGCCAACGCAGAGTGGTTTTGAACACTGTTTGCATCTAATCAATTGAAAATCAAATTTTTGCATCAATAAAATCATTAAAATCACTTTAATCAGAGTATATAAACAAGCGTATGCGTTCTCCCTCTTTTTTATGGATCCTAGCGGCTTTTTTAGTGGGCGGCTGGTTAAGTTGGCGGTATTTTTCTTCCGGACCAAAATCGGTGGAAGATTCCTCTGTTCTGCTTGAAAAAATACAAGCGGTGGCCAAGCTCAGCACGGTGGAGGGCACCTTTTCCGAAATCTACAACTACTCGGAATATCAAGGGTATTTCACGTTTTTTTGGGATAAAAAAGTCCTGGTCCGCGTACGGGCAACGGTTTCCGCAGGCTATAACCTCGAGCGTTTGAACATAACGGCCGACCCGATCACCAAAACCATCCACATGAGCGGTTTGCCAAGGCCCGAAATCTTGAGTATTGACCATACCTTGGATTATTACGACATCTCCGAGGGATTATTCAGCTCTTTTTCGCCGGAAGATTATACGAGGATCAACCAGCGCGCTAAAGACCTGATTCGGGACAATGCCCTGAAAAGCAGTCTGCTATCCGAAGCAGATGCACAAGGGGCCAAGATGCTCGACCTCGTTCGTTTTATGGTAAAAGGGGCGGGCTGGAAGCTAGAGGTTGGCGGCGCGGAGGAAGAAATCAAGGAATTGCGCGAATAAGCGCCCAAAGATTCGGTCAGCCACTGGCAGTTTTATGGCTTTGCGCTGCACAAATGCGAAGTTTGCCTACTTTTGAACCCGTTTTCACTCGCTCGACAACCGATAATTTGATTTTTTTATGAAAAAAGCGCTTTTTTCCATCGTTTTGCTCCTCCAAGGCATCCTCGCTGTGCATGCCCAAGACATAAAAACCTCTGCGCCGTCTCCCAGCACCAGCGGTTCCGACCAGGAAATTCGGAAAGCAACTGAGCAGCTCACGGCCAAATATAGCCTCAACGCAGACCAGGCCAAACAAGCTTACATCGTTTTGGTGCGGAAGGACAAAAACATGGCGCAAATAGCCGGTTTTAAAGATTCCGACCCGGCACTTTACCTCGCCAAAGCCCAAAATATCCAAAAGGGAACCTTGGCCAGCATTCGCCGCATCCTGAACTCCAAGGAACAGGTAGAAATTTACCAAAAAACACAAGCGGAAATCAGGGTGCTACGCAACAAAAAGCAAAAAGAACTGGCGGCAAAAAAGGCTACCAAAGCAGAAATCGAAACGGCTTTGTTGGCGATTTATGCGGAGTAAAAATTAGATATTGGGATAGTATGATATTGAAAAAATATCTCAATATCATAATATCCCTTTCCCCCACCTGCTTGATTTTCAAACGATAATACATTTTCCAACCCCGCTATGCTCATTTTCGCCGTCCGGCTAATCCTTGAAGAAAACGGCAAACTGCTTTTCCTCCGACAAACCAAGCGCAATGGTGGGCGGTACACGCTCATCGGCGGAAATGTGGAAGAACACGAGTTTGCGCGGGAAGCCCTGGCGCGGGAGGCAAAGGAGGAGGCTTCTATTCACGTGAACCCAGAAGACCTGACGCTGGTGCACACCCTGCACCGCCACAAACTCCAGAAAAACGAGACTTTGCTGGTGCTCTATTTCAAGGCCGTACGATTTGCGGGCGAGCCGGAATCCATGGAGACCAAAAAGTTCAAAGATGTAGCCTGGTTTTCGCCCAATGAGTTGCGTGAAGAGGTGTCAAAACCTACCCGACACGTGCTGCAATGCATCAAAGACGGGGAGATTTATTCTGAATTCCCGGCTCGGAGCAAGGTGGTGGCGTTTTGGGAGGAATTTGGCAAAAACTGGGGCGGCTTCTACACCATGTAGGGCGTTTCAATCGTTAAAAAAGACAGAATGCCGACATTTTGTGCGAAAGCGACCCGAACCCAAGTAGCAATTGGGGTTTTTGGTTATTTTTGTGAGTTGTTTTAATCCAGTAATCCAGAAGCATTAGGCAGTACCGTACCGATTACTTTACCGAAACCGATTATCCCATGAGTAGGTTTAAACCGCTTAGCCTGGCGCGTTATGCGCCCATTGTGCCTTTACAACGGGCATCCATTTCCACTATAGAAATTTGTTGCATCCCCAGCGGCGTCACGTCACGTCCAATGGTGTTGTCTCGTTAACGCTGCTTCCAGCTGTCCTACAGCCCGGAACACAGCCCTTTTTGCCGTTCAACATAGCCAAAGTCTCCCCAAGATTCCATTCCCAATGGTTCAGATGTCTTATGCTTCATAGGCGAGAACCCCGGTCCTGAAAAGTCAGGGCCGGGTTTTTTTTTGGCGTTTGCCTTCTATTTTATCGTGTATACGCCAATCTTTGACGCCTCAAAAAATGAGTATCACGACCACTCTCACCCATGGGCCTAAAAATTGTCGTCGCTTTACTGCTCCTTTTGGCTTGCGCTGCTTGGATTTACTGTTCGCCATCCAAACGGGAGGCCACTCCCGAAAAACCCGTCGACCAAGCCTGGTGGGATAGCCTGAGCGAAGAATGGAAAACCATCCTGCGCATCAACCAATATTTTTACCGCCACCAGGTAGATTTCTACGAAATCCAAAACGATTACCTCAATCGCTTGAACGGACCAGAGGATTCCGCCTACACTGCGCTGAACACCTCCCTGCGCGACCTGAACGATAAGGAAAAATTCATGCTGAGCTACCACGATATGTATGCGCGCGTCCGAAAGCAATATCCGGACGACGATGCCGACAGCATTGACCTGGGCAGCCTGCAACAACTGGACAGGGTTTATATGGTGAGTGGTCCGGGCGACTTGACGCCGCTAAAAAAACTGCCAAAACTCCGCGTTTTAATTGCAAACTATTGCGGGATTGACCACAGTGCGCCCCCCAGTGAACAGGTATTGGACCTCGAGCCGCTCCGCAACTTGAGCCAATTGGAACACCTGCACTGCGTTTCGCCGGCTTTGAGGTCTCTGGAACCCCTTAAAAATCTTACAAACTTGCGCCATTTGGATTGTGAAAACAGCAATGTAAGCTCCCTTGCGCCCATAAAAAACCTGCACAAGCTGGAACGTTTGTCCTTTGGGTCAAAAGTTGAAAATGCGTCGGAAATTACGCGTTTGAACAACTTGAAAACCTTGCACATCGCTGGTTGCAAGCAAATCCCGGACCTTTCAAACCTTCAAAACTTACAACAACTTTGTATTATAGAGCATGAATTGGCCCTGGTCAATGGCCGTTACCGCATTGCTGATATTGGCTTCCTGAAAAACCTCCGCGCGTTGGAGTTTTTGGATTTTGACCTGACCAGTTATAAAGGCAATTTAGAATACCTAAATAACCTGACGCAACTAAAAGCCGTCACCTTACCCAGAGTATCCACTGCAAACATGATGGCATTTAAGCGGGCACATCCGGATTGTGTTGTGGTGAATGAATATGAGTTTTAGCCATAAGTTAGCTAACTAATCAAAACATATCGTTTACTCAATCAACCCATACCCTCACCCAATAGGTGCTTTTTTTTAGTCGCTGGGCACAATTTTCGCTGTAACAATATTTTAACACATTAGCTTGGAAGGCCATGATGCTTGACCTTGAATTAGGTATTCTGCAACTATAGCCAACGCAGCGTGCATTTTGAAAATTGGAGTTTTGTAATCACCTAAAAATCACTGGTTTCAATCACTCAAATCATC
>JALHPW010000505.1 GCA_022842255.1 Saprospiraceae bacterium
CTATTGTCATTTTCTCCGTGAATATCCTTTGGGTTTTACACCTAGACGCCGCTCCGGCCGCTGTGCGGAAAGTGGTGTGGCAGGTACCCAAGTTTGTATTGAGGCAATTCACGGGTTTTTTCAAAATGCGCAACCCCAACAAACATTTTAAGCACACCGAACACCGCAAACTGGTGTCCCTGGAAGAGGTGCTACAAAGCAAGGTAGACCCCGATAAGAAAAGTTGATGAGCGCGCACTCCGTGTTATTGATGTCAACTTTAATGGGTTGGTCCTAAAGCCCCCAATTTGCCCCTTCAAAAAAAATTCTTGAAAAAAAAGCGCCTGGCACCCAACCTTGTGGTTCTGTGTTACGTATATGATTATGAAAAAAAGTTTGCAAAATACTTGGTTTTGCCAATTAAAAAATCTTACTTTGACCCAATAAAAAAAGGAGGTTCGCCATGACAACTAAACGATTTTCTTTCGCGCTCTTTATTATTGCCTCCCTTGCTGTATCTCTTTCTGCCCAAACCACGGCAGAAAAAACTTTCACCAAGGCTTTCAACACCGACGGTAAGGGTACGCTGAGGCTTGAACTGCCCGGCTCTATTGACCTAAAAGTCTGGGACAATCCCAGCATCCGTTTTGAAATAAGCGTGAGCCTGCCCTCGGGCAATGGCCCTATGCTGAACGAACTAGCCAACATCGGTCGCTACAATCTGGCTTCCAAAGCCGATGGCGACGCGCTTGTGATCACGGCCCCCAATTTGCAAAAACAATTGAAAGTCAAGGGCCAGGAGTTCAAAGAGGCCCTTGTTTTTGTAGTCTATGTGCCAAAGGATATGCAGGTGCAACTGATGCCTAGCGTGCCCCTTTTGGCCGATGCAAAAAAATAAATTAGCACCGCTGTTTTTCCAGTGATTGAATGGATTAGACACCGTGCCCGAGCGTTCTTACGTTCGGGCATTTTTTTGTTTCGCTACTTGCGACGACCTTTGCACAAACTTTTGTCAACATGCGACTACCCCAGTTTCTCAGCCTTTGTTTCTGCCTGGTTTGCGGCCTCCAAGCCCAAGCACAGATGGAACGTACCATGTACCAAGTATTTGAAGTGGATTCGGCCCAAACGGTCCATTTTGAAATTGCAGGAGAATATGAAATCCTGGAATGGGCTGGAAATTCTATTCTGGTAGAAACCAACGTCCAGATTTGGGACGCCTCCCGTGAGATTTTGGCAGATTTGATTAAAATTGGGCGTTATGACCTGGCCACCGATTCTACCGCAGGCCCTAATCCCAAACAGGTCAAGATTTTTACCAAACATTTGAACCGGAAATCCATCAAACGGCTGGATGGTCAAAAATGTCTTGAAATTGCCGTGACTAAAATTTTTGTGCCCGACACATTCTACATCTCCGAAGACAAGCAACGCTTGACCCGGAAGGGAGGGTAAGGAATTACGATTTGGGAATTACGAATTACGATTTGAGAACTACGATTTACGATTTGGGAATTACGATTTGTAGATGCCTTATTTCTAGCCAACGCAGAGTAGTTTTGAGGATTGAGTTTTTATAATCAATTAAAAATCAAGGTGTTTCAATCACTCAAATCATCAAAATCACTTTAATCACAGTATCTAAACCATTTCCCGATAAATACGGGACATAAAGCATTATGCCACAATTAATAGAACTCGTGCTACTTCCGCACGAACGCGATAACCAGGACCTTGTACGGCAAAAAGCCGCTCGGCAAGCTGGCATTCCCCCGGAGCAAATTTCCCATCTTGAAATCCTGAAATCTTCGCTGGACGCACGTTCGCGACAACCGGTTTTTCGGGTTCGGGCTGAAGTGTTTGGGCCCGGGGAAGTTTTCACACCCGAACCGGCCATTCTCTCCGGTTTCCGGCCAGTAGCCGGGAAGAAAAAAGTCATTATTGTTGGGGCAGGCCCGGCTGGATACTTTGCGGCGCTGGAACTGTTGGAACTTGGTATTCAACCGGTTGTGCTCGACCGTGGCAAGGATGTGCAGCTTCGACGCCGAGACTTGAAAGCCATTCAACAGTTTGGCGAGGTAAATCCACATTCCAACTATTGCTTTGGCGAGGGCGGAGCTGGCACCTATTCAGATGGCAAATTGTACACGCGTTCCCTAAAACGAGGCAATGTGCAAAAAGCCCTTAAACTGCTGGTGGAACACGGCGCCAAAAGCGATATCCTCACCGAAGCACACCCGCACATCGGTTCGAACAAACTTCCCGGTGTGGTGCAAAACATCCGCCAGACCATCCTGCAATATGGTGGCGAGGTGCATTTTGAGCAATGTGTTACGGATTTTATCCTGAAAGAGGGGCGCATCCTTGGCGTACGAACAGAGCCGTCAACAGTCAATGGCCAAGGGTCAATGGAATTTCTGGCCGACGCGGTCATTCTGGCTACCGGACACTCGGCGCGCGATATTTACCGCTTGCTGCACCACAAAGGCATCCGAATAGAAGCCAAGCCCTTCGCCTTGGGGGTTCGGGTAGAGCATCCACAACCCTTGATTGATAGCATCCAATACAAACAAAACCAACGGGCGGAAGAGCTTCCTGCGGCGAGTTACAGCCTCGTATGCCAGGTGGGTGGACGGGGCGTTTTTTCTTTTTGCATGTGCCCCGGCGGACTCATTGTGCCTTCCGCCACGGCGCCGGGCGAAATTGTGGTGAACGGGATGAGCATGAGCCGCCGCGATTCGCCTTTTGCCAACTCTGGCATGGTGACCTCCGTGGAGCCTGAAGACCTTGCGCCCTGGGCAAAACACGGGGTGTTTGCAGCTATGGAATTGCAGACCGAGGTGGAACAAAGATTGTTTGCCGCCGGTGATGGTGGTCAGAAAGGCCCGGCCTTGCGCTTGCCAGATTTCATCCAGGGGAAAATGTCAACGGACTTGGCAGGCAGTTCTTACATCCCTGGACTTTACCCGGCACCTATCCATGAGCTGCTTCCTGGGTTTATTTACAGACGATTGCGCGAAGGCTTGGCCGATTTTGGTCGACAAATGCGCGGTTTCCTCACCGCTGAAGCCAATGTGGTTGCTACGGAAAGCCGAACGAGTTCTCCCATCCGCATTCCGCGCGATCCCGCGACTTTGATGCATCCAGAAGTTCAGGGGCTTTTCCCATGCGGGGAAGGCGCTGGTTACGCGGGCGGCATTATTTCGGCGGCCATGGATGGGCAAAATGTGGCGAGAGCGGTGGTTAGTTGGGGATTTGGTTAGTTGTTGTGCCAGAGTCTGGTGTCTATGCATGTTTTGACATAACTGGAATTGCCATGCTTGGAGCAAACAAATAACCAAATCCCCAACTAACCAAATCCCCATTATTTCGGTACTGTCTTCAGCTGCTCCTCAATTTCGCGCAAGCGGATTGCCTTGATAGAATCCACTAAATGAGGGAGTTGCGTGGTCTGTGCGACCTTGCAAAGGCTGTCGTATTTGACCTGTGCTTTGGCAATTTCCGCATTGGCAATGGAGTCGATGCGAATGCGGGTGTCGGCATCCAGGGGTGTGTTTTGTGAACCGCAGGCAGCGAAACAGAGCGCTGCGACTGAAGCCATCAGCAGTTGGCAGAAGCCAGCAGAAAACAGTTGAACGTTTATTTTTGACATGGCCTCAATTTTTTGGTAGCGCGTCTCGAATAACCAAATCCCCAAATAACCAAACCCCCAAAATTTAAAATTCCGCGCTTCCTGGATACCTCGGGAATGCAATCACATCGCGAATATTGGTCATGCCGGTCACGAACAAAATGAGCCGTTCAAACCCAAGTCCAAAGCCTGCGTGCGGAGCAGTGCCGAAACGCCTGGTGTCAAGATACCAAGAAAGCTCGTGCTCAGGAATGTGCATCTCGCGCATCCGCTGAACGAGGCGGTCGTAACGCTCTTCCCGTTGCGAGCCGCCCACGATTTCGCCAATGCCAGGGAACAGGATGTCCATAGCTGAAACCGTTGGCCCTGGAACACCTTCTTTGGGCTCGTCCTGACGCATGTAAAAAGCCTTAATGGCTGCAGGATAATTGGTCAGGATAACCGGCTTTTTGAAGTGCTTTTCCACCAAATACCGCTCGTGCTCGCTCTGCAGGTCAGTGCCCCAACCCTCCACAGGGTATTGGAACTTGCCTTTTTTATTGGGCGTGGAATTTTTCAAAATATCAATCGCCTCGGTATAGGTGAGTC
>JALHPW010000506.1 GCA_022842255.1 Saprospiraceae bacterium
CGGATGTTTTTAGCCGTAGCCCCTTCATCCTTGGAAAAATACAGGCCTTCTGTCACATCCACAATCAGCCTTCCTTTGAAATTGGGGTCATTGGCAAGGTCATTCAAGGCGGGGCGCGGAGAACTGCCCTCTACGGCCAATTGTATGGCATGGCAGCCGGTTATCCTTTCCCAAGTAGGAATATCCAGGTCGTATTTGATACGGGAAGAACCGATAAATACCACGGTTTGGTCGGAGGGCTCATAGACCCTGGCCCGTTTGTCTGACCACAGGGGCGGGCCGTCATCGTAGGCAATATTGACCCCATGGTTACGCAGGTAGGTTTCCCAAAGTATAAGGGATATGACCACAACAGCAGCCATGAGTTTGGCTGATTTGACCAGGTTTTTTTCTTGCATTGGTTGGATTTTTCGTTTGTTGGAAATGGATTCCGATGGCAAGTGTACTGCTGTTTTTGGAGTTTTAACAAAAAAGCCGCCCCGAGACTTCCTCGAGACAGCTTATCTTCCTACCGTATGGGTTTAAGTATTTGAGCAAAATCCACTTTCGTTTTGAACTGTGTGCGAACATAGTTGATTGCAGGAGGGGGAACCAAACGAAATACTGGATATTTTTAAAAAAGCCCTTGCCAGTCCGGAGACCAACAAGGGCGATATGTCATTTTAGTGTTCTGAGAATCCTCTTTTTAATCAAATGCATAAAACGAATCCCCAATCGCAATGGCTTTTTTACGGGCAGCATCGGTGGTGTAGGCAATGACAATCACCAGGTTGGTGCTGCTTTTTTTGTCGAGCAGGGTGATGATGAATGCCCCAACGCCATCTTTGGTGCCTTCCACAAAATACCCTACGAAATCGTGGATTTCAAGCGCGTCGACGGTCGAAATCTCATCGTATTCCATTTCGGTAGCGGCAGCTACGAGTGCTTCCGCTAAGGTTTCCTCGGTGACTTCACCGTCTTGTTCCACATAAATACCCAGGACCAAATCACTTCCTTCCGCACTGAATTCTTCGGCGTTGTTGGTGGTGACGCGCAGGTTTTCGGGAGCACTGAAGCCGACCCCGTGGTTTTCCCAACGCCAGTCTTTTTGAGCGAATGCCGTGTTGGCCAAGAAGATACAGGCAATGAAAAAGGTCGCTTTAAATAGTTTTCTCATGTTGAAATTGATTGTTGAACGTTGAATTTGAAATGTGCTCTGTTTTTAGGGTTCTGCACCTGTTCGTGCTAAAATTAATGGAGGGCTGGAATCTGGGGCGCGTGCTGCAGGGCAAAGGAACGACAAAATAGGCGAATGCCTGGAGTGTACTTTTCATATTCGAGTGGAATCGCCCTTTGGTGTTTCTGCCCAAAGCCCCCACCAATCCGAAGTCGATGTATCCAAGTAGGTTTTCACCCTAAAACCTGTTTTTTTTTAAAAAAACACCCTGCCAATCCGTAGACTGACAGGGGTTGGAAATGCAACTTTTGGTTTTACGCTTTTATGGTGTTTTGTTGCAAAGGGTAATCGGCTTTTAGTCAAATGCGTAAAACGAATCTCCAATGGCAATTGCTTTATTCCGAGCCGCGTCACTGGTATATGCAATGGCAATCACCAGGTTTGTGCTGCTTTTTTGATCCAGTAATGTGATAACAAGGGCACCTACCCTGTCCTTAGTCCCTTCAACCACGAAACCAACGAAATCTTGGATTTGTAATTCAGCCACCGCACTGATGTTGTCGTATTCCATTTCTGTTGCTGCGGCTACCAGCGCTTCTGCCAGGGTCTCCTCGGTCACTTCAGCGTCTTGTTCAGCATAAATGCTCAAAAACAAGTCATTGCTCTCAGCACTAAATTCATTCGCATTGTTGGCCGTGACAACCAGGTTGCCAGGTGCACTAAAGCCAACCCCATGGCTGTCCCAACGCAGATCAACTTGTGCAAAGGCTGAATTGAGCATGCATGTGCAGACTAGGAGCAATGATGCTTTAAATAGTTCCTTCATGATAGAAATTTGAATGGTGAATGTTATGCTGTGATGAAAGTGATTTTAATGATTTGAGTGATGTAATTATCTGATTTTAAGATGATTATAAAACTCTGGTATTTAAAATCACTTTGCGTTGACTATAAACGGTTGGAGATTACTTCGAGCTCAAATCTTTGCGTAGAAAGAGCAATTCGCTCCACACTTCGTTGGAATGTTCTTTTATGCCTTTAATATGCTCCTCGAATGTATTTGCCCCAAATATCCCTTCGTAGGTGGATTTAAAAGGTTTGCGGAACCCAGGTGTTTTTTCTTTCAACCCTTGTTTGAATCGAATCACCAGGGAAAACTGCGGTGGCCCAGAGGCATTGATGGAATAAGCCGCTACTGAAAGGCCAGTTGCCTGCCATACTTTCCTGCGCTGTGCCAGTATTTTTCTAATCTCATCCGATGAGCCCATTTTGGGATAAAGGTGATCAATTTGAATTTTATCGGCATAATCCCCAACAGCCACCGTACTTAGCGAATCTTCATATACTGCATAAGTGACTGATTGTCGTTCGGTTAAATACATGGCCACATTTTTATGCCAGTCTGCGGTGTGCGCCTCGCCCAGATTGCCCCTGGTATCCAGTCCCTCCCAACTATTGGGACCTTCGGTAATCTGGTAACCACCCATATCCGGCCCGGATTGTATTTCAAACACCCTCCAACTTACATCGCCTGTATGATATTTCTGTGCATGTGCGGATAGTGCTTTTTCGAATTCCAGCACCTTGTCGATTTTTGGGAATACTCGGTGCGTGGTTAGCACATTTTTGGTTTGACTGATACCTATGCTTGGAATAAGCATACAGAGCAATAGGAACAGCTTCATTGTGGACAAAAAATTCGTCTTCATTTTATGTATGTTTTGAAAAAAAAGATGCCTACTCTATTCGGTTTTCGGCTTCCCCGTTTTTAAGGTCGAATGGGTGTAGAAACCAATTTTATTGGGGTTAGGGTTATTCCACCATCAATTTTCGGGTCATCCGCGCGGTACCGCTCTTGATTTCGAGCAGGTACATCCCAGCTGGCAAGTTGCCCAAGTTTAGCTGCGCTTGTTGTGCACCGGCGGGGCGGGTTTCATCGAGGCCAATGAGCTGCAGCCGGCCCGTGAGGTCACGCACTTCAAGCCGCACCGGGGCTGATTCGGTGAGGTCAAATGCCACGTTTACTACCCCTGAAGTCGGATTGGGCGATACGTTTAGTTGGGCAATATTTCCAGCCTGTTCATGAACACCCGTAGCATTCCCAAAATAAACCGATGCGAATATGCTAGACTGAATATCGTCTTCATTGCATTCCGGATAGAGGAATAGTTCGAGGTTCGGGTACGACAGTTGTGTGGCTTGTTTTACGGATACCTCATAGTTCTGTAAGCAACTGTTGGCCGGAATAGGAAAAAATTGACCAAATTCATTACCATTCAACAAGGCTCCTGCTACGCGCACTTCGGCGTTATTGGGGTTGGAATTCGCATTTAGTTTTATGTAATAGTTGCGGGCTTCGTTCGATTCATTGCAGATGTCAATAAAAAACGTGGCAGAGCTGCCAACGGGGTTGCCCAGCGAAACGATAGAGTTGCTAGTATTGCCCACATGCTTGAGTTTGGGCTGGTCGCGCTGATAACCACCTTGATAGGGGCAACTGCTTTTGGTTCCCAAAATAGTCCGGAAAATCGGTGTGCCATACATCGGGTCGCGCACAACTTTCACCTTAAAAAGATCGCCCTGATCGTCGTCGGCCAGTGTGTAGCGTATGAGTTGTGCTACTTCGTCGGATTGGTTTTGCGATTTGCCAAAGCGTTTGGAGGTATTGTACTGGTATCCGCCTGACACGCCGGAGCCGCCCACTTCCAACACCACTTCCAAGCCGACATTCCCTTCGATATAATGTTCCACTTCAAGTGCATTGGTTTCAACAACAGTAATGGCCGATTCCTGCGAAGCACTCACACCCGAACTGAAATTGATGTCCGAACCTATTGGTACATTTGCCGGATTGTTCACGTTAGCCTCGTTCATGGCTAATACTTGTTCCCATACATTACGTTGATTTTTAGCCTCATAGAATACTTTGGCACCCACCGTTGCGCTGTCGGCTATGATTTGATTTAAGGTTTCTATTTCAGATAAAATAGCAGTTTTTGTATAGGCAAATTTGCGGGGTTGCCCTGTAGCCA
>JALHPW010000507.1:0-1877 GCA_022842255.1 Saprospiraceae bacterium
AAAATTTTTTATTTTTTTTTTTAAACAAAAAGCAAAGGCTCAGTTAATTATTTGGCGAAGCCTAAAAATTCACCTCATTCTCAAAATTAAAATTGGAAAATGGACACAATCCTTGCCCGTTATGCTCGTCTGCTTACCCATTACTGCCTTCAGGTCCGTCCGGGCGACAAAGTGTTCATCACCAGCACCTTATTGGCCGAACCCTTGGTCCGCGAGGTGTACCGCGAGGCCTATGCCGCAGGTGCCGCACTCGTGGAATGCGACCTGGCCTTTCGGGAACGCGAACGATTGTTTTTTCAAAACGCTTCAGAAGAAGCCTTGCGCACCCCGCCCACACTTCAGCGGCTGGCCATGGAAACCTTTGATTGTTACCTCAGTATAAGGGCCCCATTCAACCTTCGCGAGAACAATGGTGCCACCGCCGAACGCGCCCAAACCCGAAACGAAACCCTGGCGCCCATCAACAAGGCCTATTTTGAACGCACAGCCGACCGGCGTTTGCGGCGCAACCTATGTCAGTACCCCACCGATGCCTCGGCCCAGGAAGCGGGTATGAACCAGAGCGAGTACGAGCAGTTTGTGTACGGCGCTTGCAAACTGTACCACGAAGACCCGCAAGCAGCCTGGCTTGCCGTTCGGGCCAGTCAGCAGCGGATTGTAGACCATTTGAACCGAAGCGAAACGGTGCGGTACCGGGCAGACGGCACGGATATCCAGTTCAACACCAAAGGCCGGATCTGGATGAATTCGGACGGACAGACCAATATGCCTTCCGGCGAGGTGTATACCAGCCCGGTGGAGGACAGCGTGTCTGGAACGGTTCATTTTTCCTATCCCTGTATTTATCAAGGCAATGAGGTGGAGGGAGTGACGCTTTGGGTAAAAGATGGTTTGATTGAAAAATGGGAAGCCAAACGGGGGCAGGAATTCCTGGACCATATTTTTTCCATACCTGGCACCCGGCGTTTTGGCGAGGCAGCCATCGGCACGAACTACGACATCCAGCGCATCACTAAAAACATCCTGTTCGACGAGAAAATCGGCGGTAGCATCCACATGGCCATTGGTCAGAGTTACTTGCAAACCGGTGGCAAAAACGAATCGGCTGTGCATTGGGACATGATTACCGACATGACCCAAGGCGGGGAGATTTGGGCCGATGGGGAGAAGATTTATCAGGATGGGAAGTTTTTGATTTGAGTCTGGGGTTTTTCACGCAACGACGCAGCGTGCTATTCCTTGATTTTCAACATGTTGTGTCGTTGCGTTGTGCTGTGAAAAACTCCAAGCTTGGCCATCGCTAGGCCCTTCCATCCAAGTCCGCCCGTATTTCCTTTCTATTTTTCCACGCACCCCTATTGCGCTTTTGGTTTTTAGAAATAACTTTGCAATTCAAAGTAATTTTTAAAATCAAAATATTGCACATGGAACCCAGCCATCCAAACCCAAGCAACCGCCCCCAAAACCAGTCCGAACCCTCGTTTTTCCAACGTTTTGGCACTTCGCTCAAAGGCATCGTCATTTTTTTCCTGATGTTGGCCCTGCTCATCCCGACTTCCATGGTGGAAAGTCTCATCTACGAACGGGAGGGTCGACAAAGCGAGGCCATCCAGGAAGTGAGCAACAAATGGGGGCTTCGGCAAACCATCACCGGCCCAATCCTGGCATTGCCTTTTGAGCAAACCAAACGCAGCAGCGATGGTAAGGAAGTGTTCACGGAAACGAAATACGCGTATTTTCTGCCCGATGAACTGCGCGTGAACGGTCAGGTAAACCCCGAAAAACGCCACCGTGGCATCTTTGATGTGGTGCTCTATGGGAGCCGCCTGACATTGGACGGTGTTTTTAATCAACCCCTTGTGCAAAAGATGGTTCCC
>JALHPW010000507.1:1887-4162 GCA_022842255.1 Saprospiraceae bacterium
AAGACCAGGTGTCCCTGCAATGGGATGGCCAGACGGCTGTGTTCGACCCCGGCATCCCGGTGACGGGTTTGGCAGAAAGTGGCATCCATGTCCCCATTTCGCTCAATCAAAACGCCACCCACCCATTCAAAATCGAACTTGCCCTGAAAGGCTCGGGCACCTTGTTTTTCACCCCGGTGGGCAAGGTGACGGAAGTAAAAATCAATTCGCCTTGGGCCGACCCCAGCTTCACTGGCGCGTTTTTACCGGATGAAAAAAACATCTCGCCCAATGGCTTCGAAGCTACCTGGAAAGTGCTGAACCTCAACCGAAACTATCCACAACAATGGACCAGCGAGCAAACCATTGGTTTCGGCGACAGCGCGTTTGGGGTTGATTTTCTTTTGCCTGTGGACAATTACCAAAAATCCACGCGTTCGGTGAAGTACGCCATCTTGTTTATCGGACTCACCTTTCTAACCATTTTCTTTATCGAAATGGGCCAATCCCGGCGGGTACATCCGTTCCAATATGCCCTGATTGGCTTGGCTTTGGTGATATTTTACACCTTGCTGGTATCCATTTCAGAGCACGTCCCTTTCAACTCCGCCTACCTCATCGCAGCCCTCATGACCATCGGGATGACGGGGTTGTACGCCCGTTCGCTCTTCCAATCGACGCGTATGGCCTTGTTTGTGAGCGGCACGTTGACGATCCTTTACGGCTTCCTTTTTGTGGTTTTACAACAACAGGATTACGCGTTGCTGATTGGTAGTTTGGGCTTGTTTGCCATTTTGGCTGTGGTGATGTATGTGTCGCGGAGAATTCAGTGGGGCAATTCATAAAGGGATAAAAGGACTCGTGAGCCATTGCGAGATGGAACACGGATGACACGGATGAGACACGGATGAGACACGGATTTTTCAGAACGAGAGGGGTTAAATCCGTGTCTCATCCGTGTCATCCGTGTTCCCTTCTCAGATGGGATTTTAATCCTTCACCGCAATCCATTTTTGAACATGAAAAACAACATTTTTGGCGTGTGGCTCCGCTTCGCGCACCGGGTGATCTTTGCCCGGCAGCTCGATTTTGGCATATTTTTCCTGAACCTTTTTGGCGACAAAAAAGCGGCAAGCCAACGTTTGGCAGCCCTCGAATACTGCGACGCTGGCACCCTGGGGCGCACGGTTTGGGACATGCTGCAATCCAAAAACCTCGATTTTGTGCCCTGGTATGAAAACCATGATTTGAAACACGCCCTGTTGGGCTACCCCCAAAATGCCCCCGACGAAATCCGGATGCAAGCCTTTATGTTTGGCAATGCAGGGTTTTCATTGTTCAATGTCAGCACTTTTTTGATGTTTGTGATTTGGACACCCGATGTCTGGCCCGAACTGCGTTACCACTACCGCTGCGGGCGTTTGACCAAACCCATCGGGCATTGGCGTATTGAAGCAGTGGCGCATCGGGATTTGGAAGAATTGCGGCTCGAAATCGGCTTGGAAGCGGCAAGAGTGGCGGCTCTAAATCCTAAAAAAGGCACTCGGTTTTTGGCTGATTTGAAAGAGGGGGCCTCATAGGTGGTGGAATGGCCTTTAGGCCGTCGGGAGTTGCGTCGTTTACGGCGCAGGAGGCAGTATCTGGGACGTAAACGCCCCTTGACCGACGGCCTAAAGGCCATTCCACCACTTATAAGACACCCTCTTTGGTTACGTTTTAAAAAAATCGAGACCCCAGGCCGTACTTTTGCCCCATGCCCGAAAATATTTTAGAAAAAACCACCGCGTTTGTCCGCGCACCTTTCGAACTGGAATCGGCCCCGCCCCCAGCCAGTGAGGAGGAGTTATTGGCCTTGCTGGCCGAACGCATCGAAGAAATGCTCCAGCAACGTCCGGATTACATCATGAGCCTGCTTTATCGGCTCGATGTTTTGGAGGAAAAAATACGCCCGGTTATGCATCCCAACGCGCCCGAACCGCCACACATCGGTCTGGCGAGGCTCGTACTCGAACGACAAAAACAACGCGCCGAAACCAAACTCAACATCAAACCTGCGCCATTGGAGGGTTTGGAGGGATGGGAATGGTGAGTAACCCTGCAAGCCCTCAATCCCTGCGGATATTCAGCAAATTGACCATGCAGTTTTCCATGTTGCCCAAGGTGAGGACAAAATCCTGTTGTACCGTAGTGCCGTCGGCATAAACCGCTGGCTTCCATGTGGGCATTTGGCGCAGGGCTTCCAATAGAATTTGGTCTATTTCCGCAGATTTGGTGGAATAGGAAATACTTGCCCCCT
>JALHPW010000508.1 GCA_022842255.1 Saprospiraceae bacterium
TGGCAAATCAGAGGTTGTTTTTGAAAACCTTTCCCCGTATTTCAACCCTAACAGTTTGCAGGTAAAAATCAAGGGTGGCGCCACGCTGGTGTCTGCGGTTTTCCAGCTTAAAACCCCTGGACCTGCCCCCGAAAATCCGCGCGCACCACGCCTTCGGGATTCCCTGGTTTTGCTGGGTGATGAATATACCCGTATGCGGGATGAACGGGAAGTGCTTGGGCAAGAACAAGCCGTAATCGAGCGGAAACTTGACCAAATTGGTACCACTACCGATGGACCCAACAGCGCCCGTACCCTGACGGTCCTTGAATTGCGCGAATTGACTGCGTTTTACCGCCAACGCCTTTTGGAAATCAAAGACCGCCTGTTGCAGCTCACTATCAAGGAGCGGAAACTCAATGAGTTGTACCAGAAAACGCAACAGGAGCTGCAGGCTATCCAGCCCAATGTGGGCAACAGCACGGGTGAAATCGTCCTTAAAGTAGAATCCAGCGCCGCCCAATCGGTAGAAATTATTTGCAATTACCTGGTAACCCAAGCGGCTTGGAGCCCCCTCTACGATTTGCGCTCAGAAGGGATTGGCAAGCCGCTGCGCCTTGTCTACAAGGCCAATGTGCGCAACCTCTCCGGGTTCGATTGGAAAAATGTGAAGCTCCAGCTTTCCACCGCCAATCCCTTGGCCAACAACGACCGCCCCATCATGACCCCTGTTTTTGTGGATTTTCGCCCGGTCTATTCCTATCAACAACAGTTGGAGTCGGCGCGCAAGGATATGAACACCTACAACATGGTGCAGGCACCGTCTTCTGCTGCGCCCAGGGACATGGCACGTGGGGCAAATGCTGACGAAGTTCTGTTGGAAGATACCGTTTTTCAACCCACGGCAGCCGATGCTGGGGATGATTTGATTGCCAATTTTGATTTGCCCAAGCCACAGGATATTCTCGCAAATGGGCAGGACAATATCGTTACGGTGGACGAACAGGATGTCCCAGCCGAATACGAGTACCATGCCGTGCCCAAAATTGAACCAGCAGTGTTCTTATTGGCGAAAATCACCGACTATGGTCGCTACAACCTGCTGCCAGGCGTGGCCAATATCTTTTATCAGGATACCTATGTTGGCCAAACCACCGTGAATCCCCAAACCGTGGCAGATACCCTGCTACTTTCCTTGGGCCGTGATGAGCAAATCACAATCAAACGGGTGCAGCCCAAGGATTTTACCGAACGGCGTAAGGTGTTCAGCAATACCATTAAAGAAACCTACACGTACGAAATCGCCTTGAAAAACAACAAATCCATCCCCATCAAGGTCGAAATCCTGGATCAGGTGCCGGTTTCCCGCCAAAAGGATATTGTGGTGGAATTGGAAGACCACGAAGGCGCTACCTATAACAGTGAGTTCGGTAAATTGAAATGGGAAGTGGAGATACCCGCCAATCAAAGTAAACGGGTGCGCTTTACCTATTCCATAAAATACCCCAAAGACAAGGCAGTGGGGACGTTTAAGCAGTAAGGCTTGACTGCTGGCCGTTGACCATTGACTATTGACCGTTGACCGTTGACTATTGACTTTACCCAAGCTCGGGCCAGTAGTCAACGGTCAACAGCCAACAGTCAATAGTCAATGGTCACCGGTTAGCTACGCTGGTTTTTTCCAGTCGTTTGTGCAATGGGGTAATCAACGGCAAGGTCGCTGAACCATACCATGGATGCAACTCCATGCTCAAGCGGCCGGCTTGGATGGCTGGGTCGGTAGCGGTGAGGGCTTGAGCTTCTTCAATCGTGGCAACATTGAAGATATAAATGCCACGTACCTCCCCATCGTCCATAAACGGACCTGCCAGTACCAATTTACCGGCCTCGGCCATCCGGACTATGTTTTCAAGGTGCGCTTTTTGCAGATTGGCAGCAGTCAGGGAATCCTGATTGCGATTCGGACCTCGCTTCAGGTACGCCAGTACATACTTTCGCATGCCATATGCATCGGCCCCGAGTTTTTGGGCAAAACTGGAGTCATAGCCAATGGGAGAATTGCTTATCTCCTCATATAAGCCCACTGGTTTCAGGCTTTGGCTGGATGCTTCGGGTTGTGGCGTAGGTTTGCAAGTCGCAAAACCAATCGAAATCCCGACCAACAAAAGGGTTGTAGGTATATTCATGATTCAAGTAGTTGAAAATCAAGCGTTAATTGAGGATTTCTTCCAGGGTTCCAACCTGGTCCAGCACAATCCTGCCCGCCTCGTCCTTGCGCACGGTGCCGCATTCAGCGCCTGGGTCGTGCTCAAAAAATAGTACCTGATTGTATTGTAGGGCTTCGTTGAGCATGACCGCTTTTTCTTCCAGGGTAACCAGCGGACGCACATCATAAGCCATGATATAGGGCATCCCGATATGCCATCGAGAGGGCATCGCGTCGGCACAATACAAGAGTTTTTGACCGCTTTTGGTGGTGAGGAGTGGCGCCATCATGGCTTCGGTGTGCCCATTGAAAAAACGGATATGGAAACCAGGGCAAAACTCCAGGTCTTGTTTGGTTTCCAGGAACTTAAGCCTTCCGGCCTCTTGAAGCGGGACAAAATTTTCCTTCAGAAACGAGGCGCGCTCCCGGTCATTGGGCTTCATTGCCCAATCGAAATGGCGTTGGTTGGTCCAATATTGTGCCTTGGGAAAAGACAGTTCTGTTTCCCCGGTATCTTCATTTTTCCAGAGTGCCCCACCACAATGGTCGAAGTGCAGGTGGGTGAGGAAAACATCGGTCACATCTTCGCGGCTCAAGCCAGCGGCAGCCAAGGTATTGAAGAGCGTTTGGTCGCCATGTGGGGAAAAGTGACTTCGGAATTTTTCGTCCTGTTTGTTGCCCATACCGGTGTCCACCACAATATTGCGACCTTCTGGTGTTTGCACCAATAGCGGGCGCATAGACCAGGTGCACATATTTTGGGCGTCGGGCGGGTTTAGTTTCTCCCACATCCGGCGCGGCACGATACCGAACATGGCACCGCCATCAAGTTTGAAGTTGCCAGCGTGGAGCGCAGTGATTTTCATGGCCGTTGATTGTTGTATACTTTGATTAAAGTGATTTTGATGATTTGAGTGATTGAAACACCTTGATTTTTAATTGATTATAAAAACCCAATCCTCAAAACCACTTTACGTTGGCTATAAAATGGTGGTCGTGAAGGTAATAAGTTGCCGGTCATCGTAACAAGCGGTAGCCATTTTCTCCGGCGAGATAGCCTAGGAAGCGGTTGAGTCCGACCCATTTGGCCTCATCCAGTTCGTAACTGATGTTCTCTCGAAAATACTTTTCGGTATCAAAATTAGGAATGGAGGGTATGATTTTGAGCAATTCGGGGAGGTGCTCCAATCCGAGGCGAAGTGCGGCGTTGAAACGCGTGGCGAGCTCTGGGTGTAATGGTTTTGTACTTACCCAAGCCGCAAACACAAACGGCAGCCCCGTCCAAGCCGTCCAGGCTTCTCCCAAATCATAAGTGTACCGAAACTTTTGCTCACAACCAATCGCACGGTCGCCGATAATCAGCCCTGCCGTGTCGCCCGCGATTTGCTGTTCAAACCCTTCCGTGGCAGGAATGAATTCTGGATGGATTTTCCAATACTTCTCACAAAGTATCTGTACCAGGGCTACTGAGGTGCGGGAGTGAAAATCCAGGTAGAGTTTTTTGATTTCGTTCAAGGGCACCTCGGAGAACACGCATACCGTCTTAACGGCGCCGGTTGCTCCAATGCAGTAATCTGAAATCAGGTAAGCCTCTGGTAATTGAGGAATAATAGCCACCGGCGTTAAGGCTATGTCTGCCTCCCCAGCTAGGAGTTTTTGGGCGCAAATGGATGGGATATCCAAACTCAAATCAATCATTTCCGCCAAATCGCTGCGGAAAAGACCATAGATAAAGGGTTTGGTGTTCAGATAACTGACGGCGGTGAGGCGCATCGGTAGGATGTTGGGCTAAATGGTTATTGGTTGACTGGATACTGGTTGTTGGTTACTGGTTATTGGATACTGGTGATTGGTAATTTAAAGCAAATTGACTATCCGCATATTGTACAGTATTGGTTCTCGAAGTAATTGCCCTGGTCTTTAGACCGGGGACATGAGGGATTTGGGGAGATGTAGGGCTTTAGCCC
>JALHPW010000509.1 GCA_022842255.1 Saprospiraceae bacterium
GTACTGCAAATTGGCGGAGTTCAGCCGCGACCATCAGAGCAACAAAGCCCAAGCCAAAGCCTACTTCCAACAAGCCGAGCGTCTGTGGGTGGAGTTAGTTCGGGATGCACCGCAGGTGGTGCAGTTTCAGCGGCTTTTGGGTATTGTGCAGGAGGAATTGTCGGGCTTGGAGTGATGTTTGAGTTGTCATCCTGTCGGGACCCGTCCACATCAAGTGCGCTTTGCCTGAGTGCTGGCCCTCCCGAGTGTTTCGAAAGTGAGGCGGTGACTTGAAGTCACCGCCTCACTAAACCCCTCACCTTGCATAAGCCGCCAACCACTTACACTCCTTCACCACTGTCTCATAGTACTTCGTCTTGGAATGTTTTGAAATCAAAACATCGTAGTAAATCATGGACTCCGGTGGCAACACTGGGATGTCTTTATTGCCCGGACGATAGGTGCATTCCTTGCTGCAAAACCACATCTTCTGCTGACAACGCGCTGCCATGAAGGCCGTGCGGGCTTTCATTTCCTGGGTGCGGGCCGCTCGGTAGGCTCGTTCGTAAAATTCCAGGGCCAGTGTGAGGTCCAGGTTCTCTCGATTGCCATCCGGGGCGCCTTCCATCGGGAACACCGGGCCTTGCGACAATCGTAGCTGGTTGGCGCCGTCGCGCCGAAAATCACGCACCTCCCACTCATACCCGAAATACGAAGTATTGTACCAAAAATCGCCGAGCCGAAGCCAAAGTTTGGCCTCCGCAGTATCGTGGAGGGCTTCGGCGGCTTTGGCTTGTTGTTCAAATTGTATGAGCTGTTCCACAATCTGCAAGCGGTTGAGTGCGGTCTCCTTGGGACTTTCCCGGTCAATTTTTTCCCCAAAACGATTGGCAAAGGGCACGAACTGGGTCATGCGCGACTGTTCCCCCGGGCTGATCTGGCGCATCACGGCGGCAGCAGCTTCCGGTTCGCCAAGGCCCAGGAAATACACGCCCTTTGTTTCCAGAAAATAAGCCTTGATGCGGTCCGGGTTGGTGTCGATCATCATGGTTTTCTCCAATAGAATGGGGTCGTTGGTATTGGCCAACTGGAGCAGGTCTTCAATGACCTCCAGTTTCGGATTGTAGCGAATCGTATGGTGCGGATAGGCCGCAATCATGGCTTTACCAGGGTGGTTGTTTTCCGCATAACCCCTTGACAACCATTCCTGTAGAAAGGGTTCAAAGTATGGATTCTGG
Organism: Saprospiraceae bacterium; assembly: GCA_022842255.1. Lineage (GTDB taxonomy): Bacteria > Bacteroidota > Bacteroidia > Chitinophagales > Saprospiraceae > M3007. The sequence goes on from JALHPW010000509.1 coordinate 1,218, forward strand.
TCGAATGCCGACAGACTGCGCACCTTGTAGGCCAAGCCGTCCACCACATCCGAAGCCGTGGTGTCGAGGTTCATGACCGCCAGCAGGCAACGCCAGATTTCAAGTTGCTGAAAGATAAACTTGTCGGGTTTGCTGTTGTCCAGGTCGTTTTCAAGCCGATCCCAGGTTTTCGCCGCGGCGTAGCGGTCGTTGGCCAGGAGCTCGAGATAGCCGTCCACGGCGCGCCAGGTTTTGGTTTTAACCACCTGCTGCTCCCGAATGACCCGGCGCACAAATTTTTGCAGTTCAAGCAGGTGTTTGGCGGCGGCTTCTTTTTTGAGTTTGCCCACCGCCCGGCCATTTTTATCGTCCGTAACCGAACTGCGGAGGTATATTTTTTCCAGTTCCTGCACATCGCTTACAAGCAGGAGTTCCAGCTGAGGGTTTTGTGGGTTGAGTTCGTAAATCGCTTCCATATCGGCCACCGCCCAGGTATGAGAACCACCAGCGCGAAGGATGTAAAGCGTGCTGCGTTCTTCGTTGCTTTGGCAAAGGCGGAGGGCTTTTTGCCAGTCGTCGTCGTTTCGGATTTTGAAACTCCGGTAGGCTTGCATGCGTTTGGAGGCGCAGTTTCGAAAAATCAGCGAATACCGGTAGGCCGCCTCGGGGTATTTGCCCAGTTTTTGCATCGCGCCCGCCAAATGGCCCAGGGTCCAGTAGAAAATCACGCTCTTTTTCTTGCGGTCTACTTTTGGCATGAGCTCGTTGTAAAGGTCGAGCGTCATTTGGTAGGCCCCAGCATAATGGGCCAGACGTATCAGTTGGTAAGCATAACGCAGCCGGATAAAATGCGATTGGGTGTCCTCAAAGCGTTGTTTGCCCTCGACAATCAACTCCATCATGGCCTCCACATTGCGCTGGGTGGTTTTCCATCCATCGCCCCGCGCTACCACGTGCTCTTCGCAGCGCTTGGCAAACGTGAGGTATCGGGTCACTTCCACGCAACCGTTGTAGGCTACCACATAGGCGAAATCGTTGTCTTCCAAACGAATAGGCAGTGGCACCTTTCGTTTCGGATCGCCCGCCGCTTCATGTAAACGGGCAAGGTCGTACGCTTCTGAGTCGTAAATCACAGCAGCCACATCCTCCCATTTGGCCTTGCTACAAAACCGCTCAGTCCACTCCTCACAGTTTTCCTTTTTTTGTAGCAATTCAGGGTCGAAATTCCGGTCGTAATAGTCACCAAAACGCAAGAAAAACGGAGCATACGCCGCACTCGCATCCACCAAATCCGCATCGATAAAGCTGTACCCATAAAACGGCTGGGCATGGGGCACACAGCGCGTTGGGGCTGGTTCGGGCGGGGTAAAGGAGGTGAAAAGCAGGATAAAGCAAACACATAGCCCCCAAATTTTAATATCCAATGTCCAGCTGGGAATGTCCAATTTCCAAGTCCGAGGCAGATCGAAAGCGCGATCGGAATCCTTGGAAATTGGACATTCCCGGTTGGACATTGGATATTTCAAGGACTTTATTTTCGTACGGTTATGCATACACTATCAAGCAGTTGTGCTGAAAAATGTTCCGATTCGGCGATGCCCAGGTGAAAAAAAGCGAGTGTCGCGTCGTCGGCCAAATCCAGTTTTTGGGCAAGTGTGGCCACTTTGAAAAGCTGTTCGGGACGGATGGTCGAAACCCGCAAGTGATCGCCGGGGCGAAGGTAATGGCCCCCGAGGAATGTGCCTTCCTGCACTTCCCAAAGTTGGGCCGCAAACGGACCTGACACCGGGTGTTCGACGAATTTCCCGCCTTCACGCATTTCCTGGAATGGCAGCGGCCCGGGCACGATTTTCCAAAGCTCCCCTTCGCGAAAAACAAGCCCCCAGGAAAAAAGGGGAAGCGCCAAATCCAGTGGAACCGGGTAGTTTTTGGGCGCACCGTCCACGTATTTCAAAGCATCATCGGGATGAAAAATACTGTTGCGCTCCCCTTCCTCGTCCACATCCCCCGTGTTGTAAAACATGAGCATGCCACGGTCCACGGGCGGCACCCCGGTTTGCTGCGGAAATTTATACTGATGCAATCGGATGGTGGCGCTGAGCGTTGTACCGGAGGGGAGTTTGCCACGCATTGTTTTCAAAAAAAGGAAAAATGATTCCCGGGTGGAAGGCGTCCAGTCGCAGTCGAAAAGCAGCTCCCGGCTTCCTTTAAGGGCGACTTGGGCAATTTTGCCCGCAAGCCACTCGATTTTTGCATCCGAAATGTTTTGAAAAACCTCATTGGTAATAAAAACCGTCGGGATAATTTCGAGTCCGGCCAACGGGGTGGTATCGGAAATTTCCGTCCGGGAATAAGGTTCTATTTCACCCGAACCCGCATTTCGACCAATATCCAAAATCTTGACGTACAACCTTTTACACCCCAATGAATCCTGCAATTGTCGTTCTGACATCGAAATGTCCAGCCTGGTTTCCCACCAAAAAAAAGCAGGCTCCAAAGGCTGCGGCGAAGCAGCGTCGCAGGCAGCGAAAAGAATTAGGAGCAGGGCTAAGGCCAAGGGTTTCATTTGGCTAAGGTCGGGAAGATGTTTGGAAAGTTTAGAGGGTTTAGAGTTTAGGGTTTAGGCACGCGTGCCCGCTAAACCCTAAACTATCAACCCTAAACCAATCCAACATTTTCTACTTTTGCAACTACAATTGTTCGCCACAACAACAAAACCATGCAAGAACCTCAGCATCTCATATCCTTGAAAGCCGCTTTACAGGCCAAACGAATGCCGCTTTACCGCAACATCGTACGCTGGGGTTGGCGGATTTTCCTGGGCGGCACCGCTGCCGTGGCACTGATGTTCCTGATTATCAGCATGATGGCCATTCCTTCTTTCCGCGAACTGGAGGACCCATCTTCGGCCGTGGCGAGTGAGGTATTGGGCAGCAACAATGAGGTATTG
>JALHPW010000510.1 GCA_022842255.1 Saprospiraceae bacterium
GCGGATGGTATTCAAAACGTCGCCGCTTGGCCGACTTACCACTGTTCAGGTTCGAGACTTGAACGCACTGGGAAGCACTGTGGATGGACTAGGGGAATGGATGGAATCCAAGTCGCTGGTTTTGCCCAATGTTGCACTTTTACCTGCTATTTATGAGGTTTTATTGCGCGATTCGGCCTTTTTCAAATCGCTCAAACTGTCGTTAAATCCCAGTATCCCCTCCTACAGAAACCCTGAAAGTTTCCAACTGGAGGATTGTACATGGCTATATTTTGATGGTGAGCGCGAGGCCTTCCAACGAATCGTCCCGGATGTGGTTGCTGATTTTGTAGCAAAAACCTTGTTGAAAAACGGTCGGACCATGTCTTATCTGGACCTGATAGCGATTCTGGAAACGGAGGTGGATGCTACCCAGGAGGAATTACAAGGCCTTGTTTTTCAAATGATTGACATGGGATTGCTTGAATGGCAGCTTCCCGAACGCGGATTGGCTGCAAACTGGTGTGGTGGTTTATATAATTACCTGGGATATCTGCCGACGTCGGCGGTGCTTTCTGAAGCTGCTTATTTGATGCAATGGATGAGAACGGCCGCGCGGACCTTGCCTTTCCAGTCGGTACAGGCAGCTCAATCGCTGCAGTGTGAAACCGTTCAAGCGGTGAAACATTTCCTTGAAAAAAACGGAGGCGAGATGCCGCCCATATCCCCTGAGCAGATTTTTTTTGAGGATACAGCGCAGGAGGTTCCAATAGAAATTCCGGTAGGGATACTTGAAGATTTAATGGGGCAATTGGCTGCATGTTGGCAATCCAAAGATTGGCATCCGATACCGCCTTTTCGGGCGAGGATATTTGAATTTGCCCAGAAAACGATTCCAGCGGGCCAGTCCATTGATTTTTTGACATTCAGTCAGCAATTTTTGGAGGCAGGGGAATTAAGGTACGATCCAAAACCGAACACGCGGGAAGAGCGCACCATACCGCGTTATCGGGGCAAAATTGGGGCGTTGCTCCAGGTTTTTCGGGAAAACGGTGCATACAAGGCCATTGTGAATGCGATGTACCCAGGTGGCGGCAAGTTGTTTGCCCGATGGTTGCCACTTTTTGCCACGGAAGCCACCGAAAAAATCAAGGTTTGGCAATTACAGGCAAGCTCAGAACTTGGGAAAGTCGCATTTCCTTGGCAAGGATGGTCGAATGCGAATTTCCAACCCATTATTTCCACGACGGGTTTATCCGTGCCGGATGGGCGAGCAGGGCAGTTTCCGTATGGGAAAACGGTTCTTTTGGGGGATCTTGCTGTGCAACTTGATGAACAACGTATGCCGCGACTTTTTGATAAAGAAAGCGGTCAAGTGATTGCTTTTAACGACCTTGGACTAGAAGCGCCTGAAACGCGCCCGCCTGTCATACAGGTATTGTGGCACTTGGGTGTGCCGTTTATATCTTCGGACTTGATGTTGCCCGATGGGGTAGTTTGGGAGCAAAGAGGGGAAGTGCGCTATCGTGCCCGAATAGCGTATCAATCACTGGTATTAGCACGGGCGGCCTGGGATTTACCGCAAGCGGTATGGGCGGATTTGTTCCCCAAAGGCCAATCGCAAGCTGAGCAAATTGGATTGGGAGTGGCGGCTTTGAAGGCAATGGGCATACCTCCACTGTTTTTTGGGCAATTCATGGGTGGCCGTGGCAAACCCCAGTTTTACGACATGAGCAGCCCAATTTCCATGCTATTGTTTGAAAAAAACATACGCAGTGGGGTAGGTAGCCTTCGGCTGACGGAAATGTTGCCGCAACCCGAACACTGGTTGGGGGAAAGGGTAGGGGAGTTCGTAGTGGAATTTGAATGATGGGTTGCAAGTTACAAGGTTCATAGTTTGCCCCCTTGTAACTTGCCCACTCACAAGGCTTGAATTATTTTTCAATCAACTCAATCAAGCGATTAAGGTCGGCGTCATTGTCAAACTTGACCACCAATTGACCCTTGCCTTTTTCATCGCGCTTGAGGTCCACTTTGGCACCAAAAAATGCCCGAAACTGGTCCTGGATGTTGCGTAGGTTTTCACTCAGTGCCTTTTTGGGCTTGGCTTGGTCTCCTTTCCGGCTTTCTTGATAACTGGCTATGAGTGCTTCAACGGCGCGAACGGAGAGGTCTTCCGCTACAATTTTTTGATACACTGAATTCCGGATGGCATAATCGTCCACCCCTGCGAGCGCACGGGCGTGGCCCATCGAAATTTTACTTTCCACGATGCCTTGTTTGATATCCGGGTCGCTTTCAAAACGCAGCAGGCGGAGATAGTTGGTGATGGTACTGCGCTGTTTGCCTACCCGGTCGGAGAGGTTTTCGTGGGTAAGTTTGAACTCTTCGGCCAAGCGGCCATACGACACGGCGATTTCCCAAGCATTCAGGTCTTCACGCTGGATATTCTCGATGAGTGCCATTTCGAGCAGCTCCTGGTCGTTGGCGAGGCGTACATAGGCAGGCATTTCTTTCAAACCGGCCAGCTGGCTGGCACGGAAACGACGTTCGCCGGAAATAATCTGGTATTCCTTGTCGTGGATACGCCGCACCGTGATGGGCTGGATGATGCCGTGTGCTCGGATACTGGAGGCCAATTCCTCTAGGGATTCCTTGCTAAAGTTTTTGCGGGGCTGTCCGGCGTTGGTTTTAATGTGTGCAATAGGGAGCTGGGCTACGGTAGTAGCCAACTCGCGCACCACTTGTTCCGGGTTTTCTTGAACGGCTTTTTCCAGTTGTTTTGGGTTGCCGAGCAGGGCCTTAATGCCGCCAGTATCGAATTTTGCCTTTGCCATTTTTCTAAATGTGGTCAATGGTTAAATGTGGTCAATGTGGTCAATACTTGTAATGTAGGTAATGGCTCACATTGACCACATTAAACTATTGACCACATTAATTTAATTTCGTCTCAAGAATTCCTCCGCAAGGTTGAAAAAGTTAACAGCGCCTTTGCTGGTTACGTCGTAAAGGGCCACGGGGGTATGCGACATGGGCGCTTCTGCAACCCGGCTGTTGCGGTGGATGATGGTCTCGAACACATAGTCCGTAGAGCTGTTGCGCACCTCTTCCACAATGGCATTTGCGAGGCGCAAGCGGCCATCGTACATTGAAATGAGCAGGCCTTCCACCTTCAAATTCGGGTTGAAGCCTTGTCGGATGAGGTCGATGGTGTTTTTCAGTTTTGCCAAGCCTTCAAAGGAAAACATCTCGCATTGCACCGGAATAAGCACCGTGTCTGCGGCTACCAGCGCATTGACGGTGATCAGGCCGAGAGAGGGCAGGCAATCGATGAAGATATAATCATAATCATTGCGGAGTTCGCCGACCACACCACGCAGGATGTACTCGCGGTTGGGTTTGTTCACCAATTCGATTTCTGCCCCGACGAGGTCGATATTGGAGGGCAACAGAAAAAGGTTGGGGGTTTCGGTCTGCAGGATGGCTTCCCTTGGGTCGATGCCGTGTACCAAGCAATCATAAAGGCTTGCGATTTCATTGGTATCGGCTTGCCCAACCCCGGAAGAGGCATTGGCTTGCGGGTCAGCATCGATCAGCAGCACTTTTTTCTCAAGGATGGCGAGAGAGGCGGCGAGATTGATAGCGGTGGTTGTTTTGCCCACGCCACCTTTTTGGTTGGCAATGGTGATGACTTTGCCCATGTCTTTTAGCATGATATTTCGAGCGTTTGTGGCTACACCTTATGGCGCAACGCGGGCAAAGGTAGTTTGGCGTGAAACGCTGCGTGGAACAATGGGTCGAGAAGTTATCCAAGTTTTTTCCACAGGTTGCCAACATGGGGGGAGAACACGTGTTCAGGGTTTTAATTGCTCCCTAACGATGAAGCATGGTTTTCCTCCCGTTTGCTGAAATCTATGCGAAGGCTGTGTTGCTTATCGGTGTCGACCATTCTTGCCGATACCTCCAACACTTGATTGGAGTCTATATCAAAGGTCACCTCGACCAATGTCTGGCCATTTGGCCCAGGGCGGATCTCCTTCATTACAAGGCGTCCAAGCGAGCGGTTGTCGCGCGCCATCGGGCATTCGCCTTGCAGTATATTAATTTCAATCTGCGATTGCTTATCTGGTATAAGGGTGTATCGACGGCTT
>JALHPW010000511.1 GCA_022842255.1 Saprospiraceae bacterium
GCCTTACAATGCTTACGCTTTCCTGCAGCCAAAACTCGGTGGAAGCTCAAAACAAGCTTTCTCCTGATGCTTTTGAGGTCATGTTGAAAAGCGACACCACGGTTCAGTTGGTGGATGTACGGACGCCAGAGGAATTCAAAGGCGGCTACATTGCTGGTGCGATTAATTGGAATATCCATGAGGCGGATTTTGGGCAAAAAATCGGCACATTGGACAAAAATCGACCCGTTTTGGTGTATTGCGCCGTAGGCGGGCGCAGCGCCAATGCCGCCAATCAAATTGCGAAATTGGGCTTTGGCAAGGTCTACGACCTGAAGGGCGGCATGACCGCCTGGAGAAAGGAAGGGAAAGCGGTGGTTGGACAATAACTGTCCTTTAAGCCAACTGCAACACCAGCCAATAAAACGGCAAACAAAAAATGAACGCGTCAAAGCGGTCAAGCAACCCTCCGTGCCCCGGCAGAAGGGTTCCGGAGTCTTTCACCCCCACGCTGCGTTTGAGCATACTTTCCACCAAGTCGCCGAGGTTGCTGCCGATGGCCGCTACAATGCTGAGGGCGAGCCATTGCCGGAGGGTAAAATCGTGGATGACGAAAGACAGTCCATAGGCTACTAGTACGGCAAAAATGCCGCCTCCGATGGTGCCTTCCCAAGTCTTTTTGGGCGAGATGCGTTCAAAAAGCTTGTGTTTGCCAAAAGCCCGGCCGAAAAGATAGGCACCGGTGTCGTTGGTCCAGACTAGGAGGAGCAAGCCAAGGACGCGGTTGGGATAATAGGAAGCATCGGGGGCAGCTGTAATAGAAAACAGGAAGCAAACAGGGATTCCAATGTAAAAAAGTCCCGTTAAATAATGTCCGATTTGGGAGAAAGGCGATTTCCCAGCGAGAAATAGCTCTACAATAAAAAGCATGGAAACTACCAATGAAAGCAGCACTCCTATTTCCGCAACTGATTCATAATGAGCAGCATAGAAACCTGAAATGATTTCTTCGTCAGTGCTAAGGCCACAAAAAACTGCGTACAAAAAAACGCGACTACCAAACCACATCACGGGCAATAGCCCCACCATGCTACCTGCGATTTTCCTGAATTTCCGAAAACGTTCTTCCTTAGGCACCAACATTTCCATCAATTCCCACAAGCAACCAGCTGTAATCAATACAAACAGTAAATAAAAGGTGTATTTCCCCCCATAGAGGTAGCCCCCATAAATCCCCCCAAGCATAACGAGGGTAAAAAAGACGGCCGTGATGGTGCGTTGACGCATGGTAATTATTAACGATGAACGATGAACGTTTGGCTATTTGCTGCTTGCCTGGGGAATTTCGCACTTGCCGTGTAGCACACGCTGAAATAGATTTCCGAAGGATTTTTTGCTCAATTCCAGGTTTTCCTTGTTGCGGTTGTTTTTGTAAATATCCCATTCCCCGGCGGCGTTTTTGAACACCAGAATGGGGAATACGTAATTGTTCCCTTTCAAAGAATCGCCCAAAAGTCCGAAACGTAAATCATTTACCTGCAAAGTATCTCCGCGATAGGGCACCACATTGTAATACCCATCGGTAAACCAACGCAAAAAATAACCCGCCCGCGAATCGGCAGGCACCTGGTCCAACAATTGATGGTTTTTGGGAATGACGGAAATCGGGTTGAATTCCCGCCGACAATCATTGAACCCGTATTGACTAAAATAAAAAGCCGTGTCGCCTTCCGCCACGCCACTCCATACGATGTTGTTAAAGATGGTCGGATTGGTGTAATAGCGTTGATATTCAATGTTTTTTGCACGTAGGGATTGCTCGAAGGTTTGGTTCACCACCACCTTGTGCCACATGTTGTACCCCAATAAATAGAGGCAAAACCAGGCAATACCGGCCCAGTTCCACCAGGCACGCGCCGGGTTTGATTTCGGAATGCGCGAGGCCACCAGCAGTAAAATCAGGAATGGAACGGTAGCCACCGGGTCTACCACCGAAACCGTACACCATTGTACCCGCAAATCGTGGAATGGCTGAAAAATCTGCGTCCCCCAACTGGTGAAACAGTCCAAAATCGGGTGCGTAAAAATGCTCCAAAAAAAGAGCGAGACCCAGGTGCCGTAGGTAGCTTCCACCAATTTCAAATCAGGTTGCCAGTAATCACGCCAGAGTTTCCAGCCAAACCAGCCGCCAAGAGCCACCGTCGGCACCAGTGCGTACCAACTCAGTCCCTCTCCCAACAGCACGGGGATAAAGTTGATGCCCGCAGCCGCGCCTAGGTAAAAAACCAGCCAGATGGCCATGGCGCCAGCCTTGTACCCCCTTCGTTTATACACATTTGCGCCATAAAACCACTGGGTAAGTTTGGCTAAAACCCAAGGGGCGAGTGCGGCAAACAAAAAAGAATGCATAAAACCCCTATGGAACGAGGTGCTTGCAATTTCATCCATAAACAGGCCTGCAAAAACATCCAGGTCCGGGATGGTCCCGCCAACGGCACCCCAGAGCATGGCCCGGTTGCCGATTTTTTTGCCCGCTACTACTTCGCCGCAAGCGGCGCCTAGCACGATTTGTGTGAGTGAATCCACTGGTTAACTATGAACGATGAACTATGAACGATAAACTTTAAACTCTAAACTACGACCGGGCCTTACAGGCAGCGATGGTTTCGGCTATGATTGCCGCATCACTTTCCCAATGCCAGGCTTCTAGTCCGGGGAGGGTGGTTTCTGCGGTCGATACCACCCGCCGCTTCCCGGTGAAATGAAAATCTTTTGCCCCCGTAAACTCCGCAATCGCCCGAATGTTCTGGGCATTAATCCCAGCCCCTGGCATTACGGCAATTTGTCCTTGGGCTTGGTCCACTATTTTTTTCAACAAAAACCGCCCTTCCAAAGCATTTTCGGACTGTCCTGAACTCAGTACCCGGACGAATCCCATTTCAATCAACTGTCCCAATGCATCAGCACTATCTTGCGTGTAATCAAACGCCCGATGACAGGTGACGTCCATGCTGCCCGCTGCCGCTTTCATGGCCTTCATTTTAGGCAAATCCAGGTGTCCGTCCTTGGTGAGGGCCCCGACCACCACCCCGGCTGCGCCCAAGGCATGGCATTGACGAATATCGTCCAGCATGATGTCAAGCTCCTGTTCGGAATAGCAAAAGTCGCCCTCCCTGGGTCGAATCAACACATGAACCGGTATGTCCAACGCTTCGACGGCGGCACGAATCAAGCCAATGGAGGGCGTCAGTCCACCCACATCCAGGGCAGAACAGAGCTCGATGCGATGGGCCCCGGCGGCTTGGGCGGCGAGGGCAGATTGGATGTTGACGGCACAAATTTCAAAATACATGGGGCAAAAATACTATCTTCAACTAAGCTTCCTGTGTTACCTTCGCACATCCGACCCAAACCGATAAACATGATGCTCCCCCGCTCACTGCTCACTTTTCTTGGGCTGTTCTTCTGCCTTGCGCCGTCGGCTGCGCAAGACTTACATTTTTCACAGTTTTACCTCAATCCATTGCATCTAAATCCAGCTGCAACGGGTGTTTTTCAAGGTAGCTGGCGTGTGGGCGGCATGTACCGTTCCCAATGGCGAACTGTTCCGGTAGCCTACGAAACCTATTCAGTATCAGCAGATTGGAAAGCCATTGAACGGGGCAAAAGTTTACTTTCCTTTGGTTTATTGCTCCAAAACGATCAAGCAGGCGACGCCAACCTATCCTGGTCGCAGGGTGGCTTGAACATCAGTGCCGCCCATGCCTTGGGCAAGACCAGTGCCATTTCAGCAGGTTTTGGGGTCGCAGCAGTACAACGGACGGTGGATATCAGTCATTTAAAGTTTAAAAACCAATGGGCCAACGATTTTTTTGACCCAAGTTTGCCTTCTCAAGAACCCTTCGCGGGATCTTCTGGGCTCTCCCCTACCCTCTCTGCCGGACTGCTCTGGCATTACCAGGCCACAAGCTCCCGTACACGTGCCTCACTCGGTTTTGGGGCCTTCCATCTCAATCGGCCTGTAGTAAGTTTGGGGGGTATTGAGGCCGCCAGGATACCGCTGCGCATGGCTTTTTCCACGGAGGGCGTTTATCAAATTCGGGAGCAAGCCGACCTTGTTGCATTTGCTGCTGTGCAAACCATGA
>JALHPW010000512.1 GCA_022842255.1 Saprospiraceae bacterium
CCAGAAGCAGAAAGAAAATCGCGGCGGCTCCACAGTTGGTGCTCGCGGGTGTGGGCTTCCCCATGTTCGAGGGCTGCGCCATGGCGGGGATGTTTGTGTGCTTTGCTCATTTTGGCTGTTGACTATTGACCGTTGACTATTGACTGTTGGCTTTTGACTGTTGGCCGTTGACCGTGAACCGTTGACCGTGTACCGTTGACCGTGTACCGCTGACCGTGAACCGTTGGTTTCAATATTTGGGAAGTATTAAATCTTCGCACAGAAAGGGGAATTTTTGCCGAAGTGTTGGGAGCCCATCCTCCCCTGCCAGCAAAAATTTCCAGGTTTGGCCTTCATCTCGCGATACCGCAATCAAATTGCTGTGTAATGTCTCAGGTTCAGATGAAGAGTATATTGATTCCATCACAACTTCTTGTCTCAGAACGCATTGCAAGGTCCCGTTGCATTTGGACATCGCAGAAACATTGTCCACCTTGCCACCCGAAAGTTTCGTGCCACCCTCCTTGAATTGTTTCGCGCCGTCTGCATAAATCTGGATGGTAGCATCCCGCCCGCCCATGCTTTCCATAAACTCTGGCAAAAAATAATCCGCGCTTGCCTTAAAATCATAAGCTACTATTGTTTTTACGAAAACAGTTGCCTGCTCCTCAAGACTTGCCCCGGCTTTGGGTTTATTCCCCGCCGGTGACTGGCAATTTGACAACATCGAGGTGCTCAAAAACAAACCCAGCAAAAGGAAAACTTGAATACGGGTCATTATTAGATAGTGCTTGTTAAAAAATAGAACAGTATCACCATTAATCGCATACCCAGCATTTACTGTCCTGTGCTACCATACTTAGGAAAAACCAGATCCGCACACAAGTTTGGAAATTGTAGACGCACAGTAGCTAAATCTTGGCCCCCAACACTCAGGAATTTCCAATTGGCGCCATCATCTTTGGAAATGGCTACTAGGTTCGACTCCACTACCGCCTTTTTTTGTGTGCCCGTACCCATCTCCTTCCATTCCCATGTGACTTGTTGGCGCAAAACACATTGCGACTCACCGTTGCATTTCGAAATAGCGGAAGGCCTGTCCACCTTTCCATTGCTCAATGTAACGCCCTGGCCTTTGTAGTATTCGGCGTCTTTTTTAATCAATTCCCGCATCTTTTCCAGCCCACCGGCTTTTTCAATCTCTTGTGGAATAACATAGGCCGCATACGTTTCCACATCATGCTCAAGCATCGAATTCACATAGATGGTAGCTACTTCTTCCACGCTCGCTCCAGGTTTGGGCTTTTTTGCCCCACCGGATTGGCAATTTGGAAAATGAAGGGCTCCCAACAGCAGCGCAAACGGAAACAGAATTTGGATTCGATTCATGTTGTTAAAACAATGTTTATCAAGGGTTTACCTCTATTTTACACCAGTTGGAATTCAGGCAGTTTCACCAAAAAATAAAGCAGGTTCACGATTTGATACGGAGCCTCATCCCAATAAAGATTCCAGGAACCGTCGAGATAATAGTTTTCAGGAATACCCGATTTGAAATTAATGACTGCCGCCTGCAAATGCACGTCATCCAAAGCCTGCCCGGTAAAGAACTCCACCAAGGCTGCTGTGATAAGTGCAGGGTCGTTGCTGTCGTTGGTAAGGGTTTGCGCCAAAGACCGCAGGTTTTCGCGGCTTTGTTCCTCAGTGCTGAGCCAGTAAGCTACCGCAGCGCTGTAGTTCCAGCGTGCTGTGAGGGTGCTCTCATTGATCCAGTTGCGGTACCCCTTCCAACCGGCCACATTGGGTGGATTGAACACCTCCTGACCTAGTTGATATGACCAATATCCAATGGCATCCCAGCGATCTTCCGAAACGAGGGAGGCAGGCGTACCCGCAATTTTATAGATATTCAACATGGACTCGAGCGGGCTCTTGTGCCGCACGTTCATGTAAGTATCCTCAAAGAAATGTTCGCTCTTGAAGAGTTGTTTGAGTACGGGCAGGATTTCCCAGTTGTTGTCCCGGAAGGTTTGCGCCAACTCGGTTATTACCTGGTTATCAAGGGTTTGGTAGACAAAATGCTTGTAAAGTTTGCCCGTAATATAATGCGAGACCTGCTCGGCACGGGCACTAAATACCAGATTGTGCGCAGTGGTGAAGCCAAAGTTGCTGGTCTGGCCAAAAATAGTCTTGGGGGTATCATCGTGTCGATTGGGGTCAAAATAAGGCGGGTCGCAGAGGTAATCACTGGCTCGCCAGCCCGTTAGTGCGCGCGACATGGCCACAATATCGGCCTGGTTGTACCCATTGCTCTCTCCCATGGTAAAGAGTTCCATGAGTTCTCGTGCATAGTTTTCATTGGGTTGCCCAGCCACGCTCAGATTCCCGTTCAGGTAGACCAGCATGGCACCTGTTTTACCCATTTCCCTTGCAAAGATTCGGAAGTTGCCAAAGGCGTAATCGTGGATCATGGAGAAATAACTCCAGAGATACCCATTACAGCCATACACATCGAGCTCGGTCACAAAATGGTTGTGCCAAAAAAGCGCCATTTTTGCCCGAACGCCCTCGTCAAGCATTTCGCCCAGCCACCGGCGTCGTAATTCGTCGCGGTGTATAAAAACCAGATTAGGATCTGGATTGGCCGCATATTCATCCATCGTCCAACCGCCCCAGTATGGTGGGTCTGGTGGACCAAGGTCTGCAGCGGTATCCAATAACTGGTCAATTAATTCGCCGGGCGACATCTGAAGCCCTTGTTGGATTTGCGCAAGGGATGCACCATATCCAAGGCGACGATACAGGTGGGCGACACGGCGGGCGTTCCAGGGCTTGGCTACCGAAGGCACATAGGGCGTTAGCGGCGGTGGTGGAGCGGAAGTACGTTCTAGAAGTGTTGGCATGGCTCGAAATCCGACAATTTTCGAGGCAAGGATAGCAAAGATTTAGGGAATGTAAGCGTGAAATTTTGCCCTTTAAAAACAAAGCCTGTTCTACCAACAGGCAAAACAGGCTTTGTCATTATTGAACGGCCGACGGCTTATAGCACCTTCAATTGAGGGCTAAAATTATCCTTTCATAACCCGCGCCATAACGGCGCCAATCTGGGCAGGTGATTCCACGACATGAATGCCATTTTCGGCTAGGATGCGCATCTTTGCCGCAGCAGTATCGTCTGCCCCACCGACAATGGCGCCAGCATGGCCCATTTTACGGCCTTTGGGTGCCGTCTGGCCTGCGATAAATCCAACCACGGGTTTCTGATTGCCATTGGCACGAATCCAGCGGGCAGCTTCGGCTTCAAGGCCGCCACCAATTTCTCCAATCATGATAATGCCCTCTGTTTCAGGGTCTTGCATAAAGAGTTCGATGGCTTCACGTGTCGTGGTTCCGATGATTGGGTCGCCCCCGATACCGATGGCGGTGGTGATACCCAAACCCGCCTTTGCAATTTGGTCGGCAGCTTCATACGTCAAAGTGCCTGATTTAGATACCAATCCGATTGGGCCACGTTTGAAGACAAAGCCTGGCATAATCCCAACTTTAGCTTCATCGGGTGTGATGATGCCGGGGCAGTTGGGACCAATGAGCCGTACACCTTTGTCGGCAATATACGCCTTTGCGCGTACCATATCTTGTACTGGAATTCCTTCTGTGATGGCTACAATGACCTTGATGCCCGACATGGCTGCCTCGATAATGGCATCCGCGGCAAAACCTGGCGGCACAAAAATGATGCTGGTATCGGCTCCGGCTTGGCGCACGGCATCTTCTACCGTGTTAAAAACCGGGCGATCGAGGTGTGTTTGGCCACCTTTACCAGGGGTCACGCCGCCTACTACGTTGGTGCCGTAGGCAATCATTTGTTCTGCGTGAAACGTGCCTTCCTTACCGGTAAAGCCTTGCACGATAATTCTGGAGTGCTTATTGACGAGTACAGACATTGTTTTATTTTTCTTCTTTAATTATAAACACATCTTCATCCGCCCGTTTCATGTAGTAATGCTCTCGGGCAAATTTTTCTTTGGTCAACTCAAAATCTTCGGCCTCATCCCGTGCTTCCTTGATTTTCTCTTGGTAAAAAGTACGGTCGGCTTCCAATTGCTTCTGGGCTCGCCATAGTTTCCACTGTGTCCATA
>JALHPW010000513.1 GCA_022842255.1 Saprospiraceae bacterium
GTGCGAGATAAGGGAACGACGATTTGAACGGCACGTCATTGCTTTCCACGCCAGTGGAGTAGGTGAGTACATCCACCAAATCTTGCGTAACAGGGCTTCCGCTGCTGTAATCGTCGTACCAGAGCCCGATGGCAGCGAGTGCCACACCGGCCACGGCTTGCAGTTCAATACGCGTCACGTCGTCTTCCAAACGGCGACCGTTCGGGAAACCATCCATGTTCGGGATGAATTGGATGTTGGTATTGGTGTTGTACGGTGCTTGTGTAAGGCCCAAAACCGCTGCGCTCACAATACCCAGGGAACTGAAATTAGGGTCGTTGCGTGGGGTTGGAGGTACTGCCATGTTGAGGCGCAACATATCGCCACCATTGGGTAAAAAGTTGTTGATAAACGGTTTGCCAGCTGCAAGCGGGTTGCCGTTTTTACCCGTGGCCAATTGGTAGGGGCGAACGTTTGGAACACCGGTGTGGAAAATCGGCCAGAGATCAACAGAACGCGGCTTTCCAGGTCCAGGCAGCAACAAGGTGCCAAAAACAGCATCGTCCAATGCAGTTCCAGCCACGGCAGCGGTACCTTTCAGGGCAAAAAGCCCATCCTTACCGTTGCCAAAGTCAAAGGAGCCCAATGAATTTCGCTGAATTCTCAATTTGGAAAACGCCGGTACGGCACCCCCAAACAAATCATCGTCCATGTACAGGGCCAATTCTGGGTTGTAGAAAAATGGATCGAGCGTTTGGTCTGCGATTTCCTGGTAAGGCGTGAGGCTGTTCCAGTAATCTTTCATGCCAACCGGAATCACCACCTCATTGGTCAGGGGCATGCCCAAACGGCTCACTTGGACCCATGGACCGCTATATGCTTGGTCGCCGGCACCCAGGGTGCGAACGGCCTGACGGCTGGCACTAGCCCACACGCCGATGGTCCAGTTGCCATCCAGAATGCTCGTGGGAGTGCGGGGCGCTCCTTTTTTCAACAGGGTGTAAATCGGAACCTGAATACAAATGGCGCTCACGTTTTTGCAGGCAAGGCCATCGCGGGCATTGCCGTTTTGACGTGGCAAATCGCCCAAGTCAAATGCGCCTCCCAGATCCACAAAAAATGGGTCGTCAGCTGGGCCCACATACACCCTTTCTCCGGTGCTTGCATATCGAGTTGCTTGATTTACAAGGGTTTGGTAGGATTTCCCCAAGCCTACTGGTCCATCAATACTGCGTTTGCCGATGTTGGTTGGAGGGACTGGGATGCGCCACAGGACGTTCACCCAGGACTGCCCGCCATTGTCTGAACGCGAAAGCGAGTAGACCATTTTGCCATTTTGTTTGCCGAGTCGAATGTTGAAGAACGTGGTAGGATCTTCGTTGATCATCTCGAACTCCACCCGGTAGATGACTTCGTCGCCGGGTTTGGCAGCGTTGTTGTCGACGTGGATTTCATAGCGGATATTTTCCCCGAAGGAGTAATAGTTTGGGCCGCCTTGTGGCAGTTGAAGTGGTACGTAGGTAGCAATCAACGTTACCGTATTGGGACGGTCCGGGCTGCGGAACGCGTACACGTCCACATTGTCGGCGAGGGGGTCGTCCGCAATCAGCGGGGCCTCGCGGTGACTCGAAGCGAGTGCGGTGGTCAGCGACACGAGCATTAAAAATGCCGCCAGACTATGTTTGAAAAGGAATGTCATCTTGTTGAATTTTAAAAAGTTTTTGATGTGAACCGGAATGCAATTCCGGTGTGTAGAAGCGGAATAACATTCCGCTGTACAATACACTAATCGGTCTCTTTTCCGCTCCAAGGTGCCGCCAGGTATGGGAACGTAGCGGTGAAGGGACGGTCGTTTTCGTTGACCCCAGTTTGGTAGCTCAACACATTAAGCAGGTCTTGCGTCAACGGATTGCCACCGAAATCGTCGTACCAAAGGCCAATGGCGGCCAGGGCTACACCGGAAACGGCTTGTAATTCAATACGGGTCACATCGTCTTCCAGGCGGCGACCATTCGGGAAACCATCCATGTTTGGGATAAACTGAAGACTAGCACTGGAAGCATACGTGGGATCGGTAAGACCCAAAACTGCGGCACTTACAATACCCAATGGGCTGAAATTTGCATCATCGCGGGCGGTTACCGGGGTGGCCATGTTCAAGCGCAACATATCGCCGCCGTTGGGCAGGAAGTTGTTGATAAAGGGTTTGCCGGCCGCGAGCGGGTTGCCGTTTTTACCCGTTGCCAATTGGTAAGGTGGGAAATTTGGAACCCCCGTGTGGAATATAGGCCAAAGGTCTACGGAACGTGCCTTGCCAGGTCCGGGCAACAACAGGGTGCCAAAAATGGCGTCATCCAATGCTGTTCCAGCCACAGCTGGAGATCCTTTTAAGCCGTACAAACCGTCTTTGGAGTAACCAAAATCAAACGCGCCCAAGGAGTTGGTCTGAATACGCAAGGCCGAAAAGGCAGGCACTGCGCCCCCAAAAAAGCGGTCGTCCATGTACAAGGAAAGTTCCGGGTTGTAGAAGAAACCATCTAAGGAAGTGTCCGTGATTTCATCGTAAGGCGTGATAGCGTTCCAGTAATCCTTGAAACCCACCGGAATCACCACTTCATTGGTCAAAGGCATGCCCAAACGGCTCACTTGTACCCAGTTTCCACTGTCGGTGTAGGTGCCATTGGTGTTGAGTGTGCGCGTGGCACGGCGACTGGCACTGGCCCAAAAACCAATGACAAAGTTGCCATCCAGGATGTTGACCGGCGTAGCGGCTACCCCTGTTTTCAATAGCGTAGTGATAGGAACCTGGATGCAAATGGCGTGGGTATTGTACTGGCCAAGGCCGTCGCGGGATTGCGCCCCACCCTGGCGTGGCAGGTTGCCGAGGTCAAAAACACCACCCAGGTCCACAAAAAATGGGTCGTCCACTGGTCCACAGAACACCGTTTCCCCAGAATTGGCCGTGGTGATAGCTTGTTGCATCAAGGAAGCGTAGCTGGTGTTCAGGCCTACCGGGCCATCAATCGAACGCTCGCCGATGTAAGGAGGAGGCACTTTACCGTTGGTGACGATGGTTTGCCAGGTTAAACCCCCATCGATGCTGCGTTCGCAGGTGTAGGTGGTGAGCAGGTTCTGTTGGCCCAATCGGATGTTGAAAAACGTACTCGGGTCTTGGTTTGTCCTCGTAAATGTGAATCGATACGTCACTTCGTCGCCCGATTTGGCAGCGTCATTGTCCACATGGAGTTCGTAACGGATGTTCTCCCCAAAAGTGCTATAGTTTGGTCCGCCGTGCGGAAGTTCTGCCGGGATGTAACAGGCAATCAAAGTAATGGTATTGGGGTTGTCTGGGCTGCGGAAGGCATACACGTCGGTGTTGTCCGCAAGCGGGTCGTTGGCGATGAGCGGGGCTTCGCGGTGCGAAGATGCCGAAACACTCATGGCCAAGGCCATCAACAGCAATGCGCTGGAAAGGCGTTTAAGGCTGCTTTTCAACATGGTTTGAAAATTTTGTTTAATAAAGTGAAATAAGATGTGAAACAGTTTCGAGGGTCATTTACGAGGGGGGCGGGGCGTTTGGTTTTTTAAGCAGGAAATTGTTTTGGGAAAGGCAACGAAAGGATTCCTCAGGGCCCTGGAGGGCAAGGTGAGATCAAAAAACAGTTCGGAATCTTCGTTCGGGTCAAGGCTCCACCTCCCACTTGTCATGGTGATGTAGCCTATACGCTAAGTGCATGTAACGCGAATGTTAGCCCTGTTGGGGACTCGGTTGTGCATGTACTCGGCCAAAGTGCCTTTCATGCGGACGGGGTTTCGTCAAAATGACAAGGTGGGAACTTGAGAAGGGAGGGATGGGAGACAGGGCAGACGCATGAGCGTTGGGGGTTAAATGCTAACCTCTCATGCGTCTGCCCTGAGGGATGGGAGCGTGGAAAGGGCGGTTATCCTAAAGAAAATCGTTTATCAAATCATTGAATTCTTGGTAGTTTTCCATCCAGGCAAAGTGTGAACTAGTTAAGCCTTCAAAAATATGGATGCGGCTATCGGGATAAAACTGTTTTTGATAACAAACAGATTGATAAGGAACAACGCTTTTTTCGCCACAAAATAGATAGGTCGGAATGTGTATTTTGTTATT
>JALHPW010000514.1 GCA_022842255.1 Saprospiraceae bacterium
CACCCTGATGAGTGGCCAATCAGGTGTTGGGAAAAGCACCCTTGTCAATGCCATCCAACCCCAATTGGAACTCCGAACCGGAGAGATCAGCGGTTATTCCGGGAAAGGCCAGCATACCACCACCTTTGCGGAAATGTTTCCACTCAGTTTCGGCGGAAACCTGATTGATACCCCCGGGATCAAGGTGTTGGGGTTCAACTACAAGGACAAAACCAATATCGCCCACAGTTTCCGCGAGTTTTTCAAATTATCCCCGGAATGTCGTTTTGGAGGAGCTTGTCTCCACAACAACGAACCCGGCTGCGCGGTCCAAGCGGCACTTGAACGCGGCGAACTCAGCGAATTGCGCTACACCCATTACCTCACCCTGCTTGACGAAGTGGAGGAGCAGAATTATTGGGATCGGAAGAAAGTGGGGATTTAACTATGAATTAAGGCAAGCATAGTTACTTTGCATTTGAAATGATTGAGACCGACACCTTTATAGAGCGTCTTCGATTGCGTTTCACTGCACCCTTGCCGGGGCGTGAGGCACAGTACAAAATGGCCTTTGCACATCGTGTGGAAGAGCTTCAGCGTAGGCTAATCCCACCAGACAATGCCAAGACGGCTTGCGTGCTGCTTTCCATTTGGGAAGAAAATGGCGTTTGGCACACAGCGCTCATCCGCCGCACCGAGAATCCCCGCGACCGGCACAGTGGTCAAATTAGTTTTCCCGGCGGCAGGCACGACGAAGGCGATGGTACGTACGAGTACACCGCTTTGCGGGAAGCCAATGAGGAAATTGGCATCAATCCCGGACAAGTAGAGATTCTAGGCCGCTTGACCGAACTGTATATTCCGGTTAGCAATTTTTCGGTGTACCCGTTTGTGGGCTTACTGAACGAAGTTCCCCAATTTC
Organism: Saprospiraceae bacterium; assembly: GCA_022842255.1. Lineage (GTDB taxonomy): Bacteria > Bacteroidota > Bacteroidia > Chitinophagales > Saprospiraceae > M3007. The sequence continues at coordinate 902 of JALHPW010000514.1, forward strand.
AGCTGCAGCCCGGCGAAGTGGAACAAGTGTTTGCACTGCCATTGCACCATTTTCAGGACCCCAGCGCCCGTGGCGTGGCGGATGTGCTGGTGGGTGGCCAGCTAATGGTACGTGAAGTGCCCTGTTTTAGGGTCGAAGAACGCCCCATTTGGGGGGCTACGGCTATGATTCTTTCCGAGTTTTTAGAACTGATTGCGTGATGCGCCAAACGGCCACTTACCCTATTGACAATCTTGCTTTTTGGAAAAAACAACTGCTCCTGTGGACGGCGGGCACGGAATTTGGCGTCTATTTGGACAGCAACGGCTATAAAAGTCAAAGTCCCCTCTTTACGACACCCGGTTGGGAATGTCTCGCAGCGGCAAATGCGGCCGAGATTTTGGAAACCAATGCCGGGACGGCGTTCGAGCAATTAAAAGCCTTACAGCAGGAAGATTGGCTGTTCGGTTTTTTTGGCTACGATTTGAAAAACGAGGTGGAAAAGCTTTCCAGCCAGAACTTTGATGGGGTAGGGATGCCCGATATAGGTTTTTTTAGACCCAAAACAGTTGCAGGTATTAAAGCAGAGGGTCTTACAAAAAACACGGAGGTTTCGTATTTGCTTGAAATTCAGACATTAGAGGAAGACGCTGACGCCGTTTTTCAGGAAATTAAACATACAAGCCGCCCGTCCGGCCCTACTTATACGCTCTCCATCCAGTTACAGGCACGGATTCCAAAACCGGAATACCTGCAAATCGTAGAAACCATTCGCCAGCACATTGCCGGGGGGGATATCTATGAAATGAACTTTTGTCAGGAGTTTTTTGCTGAAAATGCCAGTTTAGACCCACTCAGGGTGTTTGAACGATTGAACAGCATCGGCAACGCACCTTTTTCTACCTTTTTGCGCTGGCGCGACCGATACCTGCTGTCTGCCAGTCCAGAGCGTTTTTTGAAAAAAGAGGGGCAAAAACTGATTTCCCAACCCATTAAAGGCACGCGCCGACGAGGTAAAACCGAGGCAGATGACGAGCTCATCCGACAGGAACTCGCCTCCAGCGAAAAAGACCGTTCTGAAAATGTGATGATTGTGGATTTGGTGCGAAATGACTTTTCACGCAACTGCCTGCCCGGTTCGGTTGTCGTGGAGGAACTCTGTGGTATTTATACGTTTGCCACCGTTCATCAGATGATTTCTACGGTTAGTGGAGTGTTGGGGTCATTGGAGTCATTGGGGTCATTATCCAATGACGCAATGACGATAAATGACCCCAATGACCCAATGACGAATGACGCAATGACGATAAATGACCCCAATGACCCAATGACGAATGACGCAATGACGAATGACCCCAATGACGCAATGACCAATGACGAAATCTCCCTCAAAGCCCTGCGCGATTGTTTCCCGATGGGAAGCATGACGGGGGCGCCCAAGGTGATGGCCATGGAGCTTATCGAACGGTACGAACGCAGTCGCCGTGGACTCTATTCCGGGGCTGTAGGATATTTTGACCCCAATGGTGATTTCGATTTTAATGTGGTGATTAGGAGTGTTTTATACAACGCATCCACAGGTTATGTTTCAACGCAGGTGGGTGGTGCTATTGTGTTTGATTCCATTCCAGAGCAGGAATATGAAGAGTGTATGGTCAAGGTGGACGCTATGATGCGGGCCTTGTGCTCCTGAGTAGTGGGAATGAAGCGATAACACGGGTATTCTCACCAATTTTTGCTAAATCGTAAATTTACGATAAATTTTTCGGGAAAAATTTGGCGCTTCCAAAATTCATCGTAACTTTGCGATGAATTAAAGGTTACACCACCATGGCCACCAATAAAAAAGAAGCTTTCGGGCAAGAAGAGCAAGCTCTGGCAGAGCTTGCCAAGGCACTGGCACATCCGGCACGCATTGCCATCTTAAAAGAGTTGGCTAGACGAAACACTTGTATCTGCGGTGAAATCGTGGAGGTGTTGCCGCTTGCCCAAAGCACCGTGTCGCAACACCTCAAGGAACTGCAACAAGCGGGTCTGATTCAGGGAACCGTAGAGGGGGCAAAATCCTGCTACTGCATCAACCGCGCAACGTTTCAAAAATTCGAACGCATGTTGGAATCGTTTTTTGTCAGTACTACTGCCAATCCATCTTGTTGCTAAAGCTCTGCCTTTAGCTATTTTTTTGTCTAAAATCATCGTCTTTTTACGATAAATACTTCATTAAGCTCGAAGCCCTCAAATCACCGCATCACCAATTCAACAACTAAACAATTTAAGCTATGCAAACTGCTGAACAGATCAAAACCGTCGTCCGGGAAAAATACTCGGAAATCGCCCTGCAAGACAAGGGCTGCAATGAAGCTTCCTGCTGTGGGGTAGGCACTCCAGGCACCTACACCATCATGGCCGACAATTATGCCGAGCTGGAAGGCTACAATCCGGATGCCGACCTCGGCCTGGGTTGTGGCTTGCCCACACAATTCGCTCAAATCCAGGCGGGCGACACCGTGCTTGACCTGGGTTCCGGAGCCGGCAACGATGCCTTTGTGGCGCGCGCCGAAACAGGTGCCACCGGCAAGGTCATCGGGGTTGATTTCACGCCAACCATGATTCGTCGGGCGCGTGAAAACGCCGAAAAATTGAATTTTCACAACGTCGAATTCCGTCAGGGTGATATCGAAGACCTGCCAGTGTCGGATCAATCTGTAGACGTGGTGGTGAGCAACTGTGTGCTCAACCTCGTGCCGGACAAACCTAAGGTGTTTGGCGAAATCATGCGCGTGCTGCGTCCTGGTGGGCACTTCAGCATTTCCGACATCGTGCTCGTGGGCGAATTGCCTGAGGCCCTGCGCAACGCAGCCGAGATGTATGCAGGTTGTGTTTCCGGCGCGATTCAAAAAGACGAGTACCTGGACATCATCCGACAGACCGGTTTTGAAAACCTGAGTGTGCAGAAGCAAAAGCCAATTTTGATTCCCGATGATATCCTGTTGGAGTATTTGTCGCCAGAAGAATTGAAAGCTTTTGTGGCTTCCAAAACGGGTGTTTTCAGCATCACGGCCTATGCCGAAAAGCCTGGCGGCGATCCGGCGAACAAAACCATTCGAGCTGAAAAGCGCAAAGTAGAAATGCGTAACCTGGCATCCGAGGCGGGTAAAGCTTGTTGCGCGCCGGGGAGCGGGTGTTGCTAAATACGAAGTGGTGGCACGACTCCAAGTCGTGCC
>JALHPW010000515.1 GCA_022842255.1 Saprospiraceae bacterium
TGGATGCAAAGGTCCCAAAATCGGGGTCTCCTTTTTCCCCATACCGTACCTTGCACCCCAATGAAACGCCTAATCTGTATCCATCTATTTTGTCTTTTAGCCCCTACCCTCTTCGCCCAAGTTGTGAACATTGAGGAGCAACGCATCACGGGCACCAACGATACCACCAATTGGTACGGACACCTGCGCGGGGGCTTTTCGCTGGCGAAAGTGCAACAACAAAGCCTGCAAGTACAGGGACAGGTCAAGGTGCAGTATAAATCCGACCCGCACCTGACGCTTTTGTTGCTCAATGTGAACCTCTTGCGGGCGGGGGAACAAGATTTTGCCCGACAGGCCTTTGCGCACCTGCGTTACAATTACAAATTGAGTGAAACCTGGACCTGGGAAGCCTTCGCGCAATTACAAACCAGCCCGATTCAATTGCTGGAACAACGGGGTTTGGTGGGTACCGGCGCGCGGTGGCGACTGCTTAAATCAAAGGACGGGCGACAACGCATTTACCTGGGTGCAGCTTGGTTGTGGGAGGAAAACCGGTTCAAGGAACCGTTTGGACGTTCCTCCTGGCATCGTTCGAGCAATTATTTGTCCATGACCTTTCGTCCCAGCAAACAACTGATGCTCATACAAACCACCTATTGGCAGCCCGTGATTGGGTATATCCGCAACTACCGATTGAGTTCGGAGTGGTTGCTGAAAATCGACTTGACCAAAAAACTGGCCCTGACCATTGATTTTGAATACGGTATAGATAAAAACCTGCCGCCGGGGGCAGCCATCGAAACGTATGCATGGCGTAATGGGATTGCGCTGCAGTTGTAAGGAGCTTAATTAAAAGAGGCAGTGTTGAGCAGGGGTTGATTTGGGTTTATAGGGTTGATGAAGGTTTATTTTTGCACCCTAGAAGTGGGAAAACCCTACTTTTTTGAGTGGAATTATCAACCTTCATCAACCCTATAAACCCAAATCAACCCCTCCCCAACACTGCCTCGCCTTATCCAAAATCCGCCCTCAATCCTCAAGCATCCGCCTTTTTCTTGGGCGCACGTTTGGGTTTCTCTTCAGATGCTTCTGCGTCTTTGTGCACCACATCGTCGATGATGATGCCGTCTTGATTTTCTGTTGCGGCGGATTCTTCGGGCTTGAACGACTCGAATTCTTCCGACTGCTCTGCGGTTTTGTGCACCACATCGTCGATGATGATACCGTCTGCGGATGCGGTTTTTGCTTTCGTCTTAAGGGCATCGCCGGGGGTATCGTTGGCGGTAACGGCCTCTGTCGCTGGCGCATCTTCTTTTTTGAAGGACTCCAGGGCTTCCTCTGCCTTATCCACCACCTGTTCAAAAGCTTCTTCGGCGCGTTCTACCGCCACACTGGCCACTGCCTTGGCTGTATCCAGAGCGTCGAGCAGCACATCGCCGAGCAAATTGCTGGCAGCTTCAAAAAGGCTATCCTCTTTTTCAGCAGCAGGTGCAGCAACCGCCGCGGCCTTGGCATGGGTTTCAGCCTCGATTTCTGATTTGATGGCCGCTTTTTTCGCCTCAATCTGTTGGCGTTCGGCTTCTTTTGCAGCTATTCTGGCCTCTTTTTCATGGGCGGTACTGGCCTGGCGCTGCACATCGGCGCGCGCCTTGGTGAGTTCTGCCAAACGTTCGCGTTTACCGTTCACGCGCTCTTCGATCATTTTGATTTTGGCACCACGGATTTGCGCTTCGAGCTGTCCTTCCGAGGTATTTACCTTTTTGCGTTGGAAGGCAAGTTCTTCGTCATCGCGGCGGACGCTCTCTTCCAAACGCTTGATGGCGTCTTCAAGACCCGAGAGGCGCTTGTCGTGTCGATCTGCAATGGTGCCCGCGTTGGCTTCTGGACCAAATTTGCGCTCCTTTGCCTTTTTAAAGGCTGCGTCCAAACGGTCCCAAAGTTTGTTGCGGTGCTCATTGCTCATGCGCGTGTTGTGGTACTCGCGCTGCATTTTTTTGAGCTCGTCGAAGACGCTGTTGAATTTAGCGCCACCGGAGGCGATGCGCTCTTCGATTTCGTCCAGGGCCTTGTTGAAGCCCTCATATACATTCTGCGACACTTCGTTGAACTCTGAGTTCACACGTTTGCGCGCCTCCTTGAGTTGTTCAAAAAGTGCGTTGATGCCGTCGCGCAAGTCATCCGCGTGTTGGCGGAACAAATTGCGTTCGCGGCTTTGGTTTTGCACCTTGTCCCAAAAGGCCCGGAGGTTGGTAAATATTTTATTGTCGTAGGTGGAAAGGGCCTCCACTTTTTCCTTGAATTCGGCCAATTCTTGCTGGTAAGCTGCGTGGAGTTTGGCAGAAAGTACGGCAAAATGCCATTCGGTCTGTGCGCGCTGCACCAAATCCGGGCGATCGGCCTTTATTTCATCGGGCAAAAGTCCGTCCGTGACACTGAGTTCACGTTCAACGGATTGGGTTCCTTCAGGAAAACTCACTTCAGATTTGTTGTCGCGCCATTCGTTCATCATCGCTTGCACGAAGGCTTCATCGGTAACAGATTCCGGGAACGTGTGGAGCATAACTGTATTGGCCTCGGCTTGGAGTTCGAGCGCAATCAGGATTTTCTCGTTTTCGGCATTTTTGCCCCAAATAACTAACTTGTTCTTCATAAAACTACGATTGTCGGTACACGGGTGACGGTTGTCGGTACACGGTTAACGGGTGACGGTATGTGGCTCACGGTACACGGTGAACGGTACACGGTTGACGGTATACGGCTCACGGTATGCGGTTAACGGTACACGGTTGACGGTATTCGGTTAACGGCCGCAAAATTAGGCGCTTATTGCCGTTTTTTCAATTTCTATTTCAAAAGTCCTACTGAAACGAGGTATTCTGCAATTTGGATGGCATTGGTGGCGGCTCCTTTGCGCAAATTATCGCTTACTACCCACATATTCAAGGTGTTGGCCTGGGTTTCGTCGCGGCGAAGACGGCCTACAAACACCTCGTCCTTATCATGGGCCATCAAGGGCATCGGGTATTGCAGCTCGGCAGGGTTATCAATGACTACCACACCTGGCGCCTTTTCTAGAAGCGCCCGCACTTCCGACAGGTCGAAGTCGCGCTCAAATTCCACATTGACCGATTCGGAGTGCCCCCCTATCACCGGCACGCGCACGGTGGTGGCGGTGACCCGGATGCTGTCGTCGCCCATGATTTTTTTGGTCTCGTTCACCATTTTCATCTCTTCCTTGGTGTAGCCATTTTCCGTGAACACGTCGATATGTGGCAAGAGATTCAAATCAATCTGATAGGGATAGGCGCGTTCCCCGGATTTGCCCTTGCGTTCGTTCATCAATTGGGTTACGGCTTTTACCCCGGTTCCGGTCACGCTCTGGTAGGTGCTGACCACGACACGTTTTATCTTGTATTTATCGTGCAAAGGCTTGAGCGCCACCACCATTTGAATGGTTGAACAGTTGGGGTTGGCGATGATTTTATCTTGTTTGGTGAGCACCGAGGCATTTACTTCCGGCACAACGAGTTTCTTTTCCGGATCCATGCGCCAGGCCGAGGAGTTGTCGATCACCACCGTGCCACGGTCGGCAAAACGGGGCGCCCATTCCTTGGAAACACTTCCTCCGGCAGAAAAAATAGCCACATCCGGCTTTTTGCCCACGGCAGCATCCATGCTGATGATCTTGTAACGTTTGCCCTGGAACTTGACGGTTTTGCCCACGGAACGCTCGGAAGCAACCGGGTACAATTTGGTTACGGGGAAGTTTCGCTCTTCCAGGATTTGCAACATTTTGGTGCCGACCAATCCGGTAGCACCGACTACAGCTACTTTCATTTTTTTTGTTTAATTGTTGATGTGGGGATTTGGGGATTTGGGTTGATTGAGGGAATTACGGCGCAAAGGTAGAAAACTCAGCAAACCCACAGCAACTGCGGGCCGAGAACGGACACTTTTGGGAAAAGTGGTATTTCTGTTGGAAAAATGCCGCCTCTGCACGTCCTTCGCTTTGTCAAATCCCTGCTTATGGGTCTGCCCAACCGGGAGGCCGTGCAGTCAGATTCCTATCGCTATGAAAACAAAATCCGTTGCAATCCT
>JALHPW010000516.1 GCA_022842255.1 Saprospiraceae bacterium
AAGTCTAAATTTTTATTTGACAAAATTTCTTATTAAAAATGGGGAATGTTTAATAGATGAAATTCAGAAACTATAATTGTGTCCCCACCAAGCTCTTTTTCAGACCCAGCGCCACTCCGCTGGGCTCCCAAGCCATAGCACCAATCGACGGGATGCCAGCCAGCGTACTCTAGCAAAGAACCGAGCGCAGCACAGCTCACAGCAGGACATAGGTTAACACAAAAGCCCAGGCAAAACACTAAAAAGCCTCCCAAAAACATAAAACTGCACCATACATTTGCCCAAAGACTGTGCGTAGGTGCCGCGCCAGCTCCAGTGCATAAACAGTGCCCTTTCGAGAAAAACATGAATCAAGACCAAGCAGCCGCTCCGGAGAAATGCCCCGCTTGTGGCACGGATTTACAAGGGAAATACTGCCACCAGTGTGGAGAGAAAAAACTTCACCCGGAGCATGATTTTTCAATCGTTCATTTTTTGGAGGAGCTCTTCGAAAGCTTTGCTCACCTCGATTCAAAGGTCATAAGAAGTTTTAAATACCTGTTTTTGCGACCGGGGTTTCTCACTTCGGAGTTTCTGGCGGGGCGGCGGATGCGCTACCTCAAACCCATTCCATTGTTCATCATTGCGGGGGTGTTGTTTTACTTGTTCTTTGGAAGGGCTACGGCGTTTTACAGTGGCATACAGGACTTAAACCGCGCCTATGAGAATGGCAACCGGATCGCCAATACCTTGCAGGTGGATACACGGTCCATACTGCTCCAAAAAGCCGCCGCGTTGCAACGCGAGCCCAATGCCTTATGGGACGAAATTGCGGCTGAGGCCGGTCGCCGGTCGAAAGCCTGGCTTTTTGTGATTGTGCCGGTTTGGGGCTTATTGCTATGGGCCATATTTTTTAAACGAGTGAAATGGTTGGTTCCTCACATGGTTTTTGCGCTGCATGGATTATCATTTTTTATCTTGTTTGACATGGTTTTGCTGCTTTTTTTCAGAAATTTACTGGGCTGGACTCAGCTAACCGACTGGTATATAGCACTATTGGGCCTATCATTTAGCGTTTATAATATTGGGGCAGTAAGGCGGGTTTATCAACTGGGGTGGTTGGCTTCAATCTTCTATGGTTTTTTTACCGTCTTTTTATTCCTTTTTATTTTGATGCTTTATAGGCAAGGGATTACGATTTGGTCTTTGAAATCTTACTAAAGACGAAAAGTGTGTCCCAATTTGCGCATCCCGGTAAAATATGAGCATCTCAAATTCCCTGCTGAAACTGATGCCCGCCAAACGCATCTCGATTGCTAAGGCTCTTTGATAGATAATTTCCTGAAAGCCCATCCTAATCATAAAAATCAAAAAAATCACAGTTCAGACATTTTCCCCCCATACATGAAACACTCCCTACTCCCCATCTTCCTACTCCTCTCAAGGACGCTATCCGCCCAACCCCAACTAGCCCTCATTCCAGTGCCAGCCAACGGGCTGAACGCACCACTTCAGGTGGTCAACGTCGCAGACGGCAGCAACCGGTTTTTTGTGGTGCAAAAAGGCGGTGGAATCCGGGTGTACGGACCCGCTTGGGATTTTTTGGGTAATTTTCTCCATATTCCAGAAATAGGCGGTGGGGGCGAAGGTGGACTGTTGAGCATGGTTTTTCACCCGGATTATGCCAATAACGGCTTATTTTATGTGTATTACACCAATGCTGCCGGTGATTTGGACCTTGCGCGATATCAAGTGTACCCCAACAACCCCAACCTGGCCAATCCCAGTTCCAAAGTGCTGCTGCTCAGCATCCCCCACCCAGATATCTACCACTATGGCGGCGAACTCCATTTTGGCAGCGACGGATTCCTGTACCTATCCACTGGCGACGGCGGGAACCCAGGGGATATGATCAACAATGCCCAGAACCCCAATGTGCTGCTGGGCAAGATGTTGCGTATCGCGGTGGACACCACTTCCGTAGCGCCGTATTACAGCATTCCGGCTGACAATCCCTTTGGTAACGAGGTGTATGCCCTTGGTTTTCGCTTCGGTTTTGCTTCAGCGTTCAAATCTATGATTTAGATATCTATAACGACTCTAGTTTTAAGAATTCCGTCTTGCAGACGTCCATAAGCTACTGGTTTATTATGATTGCGCACATCTTGGTAATATAAATTGCATTCAATATGAAAAACAATATCATAGATAATCTGACCCACGACTACTGTTTTATTGAATTCAGTTACTGTTAATTTTGAGTTTGTTTGATCTCCAATTGTATTTGTTAAATAAAAATCTACCATCGGTATTGAATAAGGCGTGTTTTGCTGATAATATTCATAGCCTGGGAGTAGTGCACAAACCCAATCCACAGAAAATTCAAACCCTGAAAATTTGTCAATTGACTTATCACGAAGGATGAGGTCGCCTTTATGAATATAATTTTCAATAACCTTCTGCACATCGCTAAAGGTGCTGTCACTTGTTGATGGAGTGACCAAACTAATTCGAGGGGAAAATTCTCTTATTATTCCATTATAGTTGTCAAAAATAGGGGGAGAAAAAACAAACCCATAACTGTAGCCTACTGGATTAGAGCCTACTGACAACGTTGGATTTTGGGCAGATGTTACAAATTCTGATCGTACGCCATTTAACGAAAAGCACCCATCAACTCCATCTGAAATACAAAACGGGATGTCGTTAATGGTGCCGGAGAAAAAAAAATCGCTTTTAGGTTCAATACATGTGAACTTTACATTGTCCCTACAGTATTCCAAGGAAAGAGCATATGGCGTTGTTGTATCCTTGTTACAAGATGCAAAAGAAAGGAGGCAAAAAAGCAATGTCCATTTTTTCATACCGTCTAAATCAAAAGGTTATGATTGCTTAATCCTCTGGAGGGAATTCCCTAGCTCTTTGTTAACCAAATTGACTAGTTAAAATCAAACATGGTTTCCCCCTCCCTACAAATCCTCAAAACGAAACGGCAACCTACGAATCCGCTTTCCCGTCAAATCAAAAATCGCATTGGTGAGCGCCGGGGCAAAAGACGGCAAACCGGGTTCGCCAACGCCGCCAGCAGCTTCCTCGTTTTCCATGATGTGGACCTCAATGGGCGGCACATCCTGGATGCGTGGCATGGGGTAGGCGTAAAAGTTCTTCTGTACGGCCATTCCGTCCTCAAACGTGATTTCGTGCATGGCGGCAGCGCCCAAGGCCATGATGATGGAGCCTTCCACCTGGGCCTGAATGGTGTCGGGGTTGACATACCATCCACAATCCATCACCGCCCAAACCCGGTCGATTTTTACCAGCCCATCGGCATCTCTGGAGACTTTGACCACCTGGGCCACGGTACTGGAAAAACATTCGGTGATGGCAACGCCATACCCCTGGTTTTTCTTCCTGTTTTTCCAGCCGGATACTTCCTGTATTTTATCGATAAGCCGGTTAAGTCGCTCATCCTTAAGGTGTTGCCTTCTGAATTCAAGCGGGTCCTTGCCAGCCGCATGGGCCAGTTCATCCAGGAAACTTTCGTAGGCAAACCCATTGGTGGATGCGTACACCGAGCGCCACCACATGGTTGGAATGGGCGTTTCAAAAGGCACATCGGCAATGCTCAGGTTCGGGATATTGTCAGAATAAGGCGCTAGCAGCCCTTCAGAAGCACTTGAGTTGGCCTCAGTACTGGGGCCGTCCCAGTGGTCGTTGTTTTGTCCCGAAAGCCGGACCTTAAACGCATTGATTTGGCCATCTGCGACAGATCCTTCACAACGGTAAGACATTCCCGGACGGAATGGCCCCTGCGTAGAATCGTCTTCCCGGGTCCAAATCACTTGCACGGGGCCCTTGATTTCTTTCGAAATCACCACGGCCTCATGCAGATAATCCATGAACGCTTTTCGGCCAAAACCACCGCCCAAAAAGGTCATGTTCACCCGCACGTTTTCTTTGGCCAAGCCCATCTCTGAACTGAGAAAATTCTGCGCCCAGTCGGGTCCCTGGATGGGGCCCCAAATTTCCAGCTTGTCGCCTTGATAATGGGCCACACAGTTTAAGGGCTCCATGCAATAATGCGATTGGTAGGGGGTCTCG
>JALHPW010000517.1 GCA_022842255.1 Saprospiraceae bacterium
GTGAAAATAGCATTCAAGGCTAACGGTAATGATTCTTACTGCCGTGCTATGAGCAGTTTTTGCGCGAGGTGTTTTTGAATCCCGTCTTGAATTTCAAGAAAATACATACCGTTTGTAAGACTGCTCACATCAAAATTGATTTGATGGGAAGTAGTGGTTGAAATAGATTCTTGTAGCGAGAGATTGCCCAAAACATCCGTAACGCGAATAGATATTTTGCCTGTGCCTTCTGGTAGATGGATCGTTAGCACATCATTTGCTGGGTTTGGGAAAAATATCCATTCAGACTTATTTGGTTTATCGTAGCTGCTAGTGGTTCCGTTCAAATTATGTTTACTGAAAAAATGCCAGATTTCCTGGTCGGCGATGATATCCTGATTCACGTTGTTCGATGGCCAACCAGGCCAGCTGTGTCCGCCCAGTACCACCCTCAACAATTCTACAGAGGAGCCATCTCCACAATTTGGGTAGACGTGTCGCTGTACGGCACTTCCATCGGTGGTGTTTATATTGGGCAGGTTTGTGATGGTTGGAGTAGCATTGCATTCATTCAAATTTACCCAAAATGCCAAAACTGCTGGCACGGAAGCCAGTGTATCTTCCCCGCTCACCAGCCCACCATTAAACGGCACATTCCCGTCCAGTGTCCCGTGTATTTCAAGGATTGGAACTACCCGGCTGGGACTACAGGATTGGAGCCTGGAGGTAATCATAGTGCCGGCAACAGAAGCAACTGCAGCAATGCGATGGCTGAGTTTGCAAGCCAAATCGTATCCCATAAATCCCCCATTGCTAAAACCCGCGGAATAGATGCGTGTAAGGTCGATATTGTATTTTTCGGTCAGGGAGTCAATCATATCCGACACAAAAAGCACATCGTCGACCGTACTACAACAGGTAAAATTGTTCCAGCCCTGCCCAAATTGAGGATAGGCGGGGTCGATGGTACCGTTGGGTGTAATGAGGATAAAGTTGGCTGTGTCGGCAATGCTTCTAAATTTTGTTATGGCTTCAAAACCTTCTGCGGGTTGTCCGCTCCCATGAAAATTAAAAACCAAGGGCCTGGGCGTCTGGCCATCGTACATTGCGGGTACATAAACGCGGAAGGTTCGCATAATGCCTCCACTCCAGAGGGTGTCGAGGAAATTTTGTTGCGTAAAGCATTGTGTCGGCGCAACTAAAATGAATAGGGCGAAAAGCAGGTTTTTATTCATCGTTTTTATTTATTGTTCAGACGAAAGGTTGTGAAAGACAAAGTCAATACTGCGTTTTTTACGCTTCCTCTTTTTCTTTCTTTTTTCCTTCTCCGCCTAATCTGCCTTATTTTTGAGCATTTTTAACCGTAAATGATCAAAGAACTCACCCCGGAAGAAGCTGCTCAATTACGCGAGCTGGTAAAGCACCGGTTTCAGCAAAGTCCTTTCAATGGCTCGGGCTTTCGGATTACGCAGTATAAAGAAGCCTATCAGGCGCTTGCTGACGACATCAAAAATTCGGCAAAAGAAGATGCTGCATCCATTAGCACCCATCGGCTGCGCAAGTTCTTTTTTTATACCGACCCGTCCATTTGTCCGGGCGATAAGTTGGAGAAGCCCTCTTTTGGAGACGATTTTATACGGGTGCTTTTTAGTTATGTCGCCTCATCCTCGGTTTCGGCGCAAAGTGAGGAGCCTAAACCGCTACCACCTGATGGAACGTTAACCCATGAACCTATTCCAGCGACCGAACAATTTGCTCCCAAGGTTTTATCCCTCAAATGGGTTTGGCACAGCGTTGCGATTGTTTTATTGCTAGTGGTAGGTTGGATGGGTTGGCAGTATTGGTCGCCTCCTCCATATTGGACAGAAGAATTTACCAACGTTAGCGTTGACAGCCTAAAAAGCCGGGGCTGGGAGATTTTGGATTATGATTCTGTGGCATTTGGTAAGCAGCTGAAACCGGGATGTTTGACCTTATGCACCTATCCCGGAGATTACTGGGTGAAACCGACGGAGCAGCCCAGCATTAGAAATTTACTTGTGAAACCAGTCACTAGTGGAACCTGCGTTATTACTACTCGGTTAATGGACTTTGATCCCTACCATAATTGGCAGAATGCTGGGGTGTTCCTGTTTGGGCCAACCTTGGATAGACAAGTTTTTTTTAGGATTACCTTTGGCTTTGACCAGTCCAGCGGCAGGCCTTACAAGTATGGAAATTTAGCTACCAATAAAACCCAAGCGATTCAAATCGTTTGTCAGAATGGTAAAATAAAAGAACACAGGTTGATATTGCGATATCCGGAATATGAACCTGTGCTTTCCGAGATTGGCATTGTACTAGAAGTCGCAAAGCGAAAAATTACGGTTAAGTATTGGCGAGGCCATGAGTGGTCTTCCATCGAAGAGCAGCACCAATTTGAAATGGAACTTCCTTTTACAGCGGCCTATGTTGGACTGGGTGCGTTTCAAGGATTAACAGATAATAATGGGGTGCCGCTTGGAGCAGATACCCTACCAGCATTCTTTGATTATCTGAAGGTAGAACCATTCGCAGAATAGTCGAGATTATGCTACCATTTTGACTTTCCGAATCAACTAATCACTCGATTATGAACGAAATCCCAATAGACCCCTCCATCCCTAAAATCGTCCGTATCTCCAAATTCCTAAGCCAAATCCTTCGCCACCGCCCCGAAAAAATCGGCTTGCAACTCGACGGACAAGGCTGGGCAAACGTAGACGAACTCCTCGAAAAAGCCGCAGCCAAGGGGGAGCGGTTCGACCGCGCGCTCCTGCAAATCGTGGTGGATACCAACAACAAAAAACGTTTTGCTTTTTCGGACGACGGACTGCGTATCCGCGCCAGTCAAGGGCATTCCATCGACATCGACCTTGGGCTGAAACCCCAAAAGCCGCCCGAAATCCTCTGGCATGGCACGTCGGAAAAATCGCTCGAAAGCATCCGAAAAGAAGGGCTGTGCCCTATGCGTCGGCAGCACGTTCATTTGAGCAAGGACCGCCAAACCGCTGAAAATGTGGGTGGAAGGCATGGCAAGGCCGTGGTGCTGACCGTCCGTTCCGGCGATATGTCGCGACAAAAACACAAGTTTTTCCTGTCTGAAAACGGGGTTTGGTTGACGGAGGAGGTACCGGTGGGGTTTTTGGATTTTCCAGTAGGGGACAACCATTGCGCGAAGAAATCCGCAAAGAACTGAACCGCTTTGAAGAAGCCAAATGAGCAATTGCTCAAAATGACATTTGGTTCGGGCGGTAAATTTGTCTGTTTTTCAGAATAAACAACCGTCTCTTCCGCAAGAAGGCGTAAATGCGTACCTTTGCGCCCCGTTATGCTATCTCTCTCGAACATCTACATCCAATACGGCGACCGCATCCTGCTGGATCGCGTGAATTTTGTGCTCAAACCCGGCGAACGCGTCGGTTTGGTAGGCCGCAATGGCGCAGGAAAATCAACCCTGCTCAAAATCATCGCCCAGGAAATGTCGCCCCAAGAAGGCGATGTGATTGTGCCCAGTCACTTCACGCTCGGCTACCTGCACCAGGATATGCTGATGCCGAAGGGCAAGACAGTGATTGACGAGACGATGACGGCATTTTCCGAAATCCTCGAACTGGAAAAGGAATTGCAACGGGTAAGTGAAGAATTGGCCACCCGTGAGGATTATGAATCGGATGAATACCATAAGCTCATCGAGCAGATGGGCGATATCACCGAACACTTGCACCACATGGGCGGCGCCACCAGCGAAGCCGAAGCCGAACGGGTATTGGGTGGACTGGGTTTTCAGTCGTCCGATATGCGGCGCCTGACCGACGAGTTTTCCGGCGGTTGGCAAATGCGGATTGAATTGGCCAAAATGCTGCTTCGTCGCCCAGACCTGCTGCTGCTTGATGAGCCGACGAACCACTTGGACATCGAAAGTATCCTGTGGCTCGAAAACTGGCTGTTCAATTATCCTGGTATGGTCATCGTGATCAGTCACGACCGGCGCTTTCTCGACAATGTGACCAATCGCACCGCAGAAATCGTGCTCGGGAAAATCCACGATTATAAAGCGGCCTATTCCCGATATGTG
>JALHPW010000518.1 GCA_022842255.1 Saprospiraceae bacterium
GCTTGGGCACTCAAATAACCAAATCCCCAATTCCACAAATCCAAAACCCCTCCATTTATTGTCGTTTAATTGACAGAAAAGTGCATTGACCTCCCAGTCGATATACCAATTTTTTGGGCGTCTTCGTTAAACACCCCAAACGGGGCGCCTGGCGGCCAGCAACAAAATATTTTTTGTAAAAATTGCACAAATATTTGCTTCGCACTAATGTCCGCCTTTACCTTTGCGCAGAATTAAATTTCAAATCAACATTTTAAAGTTCAGAATTATCGGATAAAATTTTACGAAAACTCATTTCACAGAATTTTCTTAACATCATCCGATATCATGAACATTAAAGTTTTCGCCTCGGCTGCGCTTGTTGCCATTTTCGCCACCACCACAGTTGTCAATGCTCAATCCCAATACAAAATGGGTTTTACGCTTGGCAGCAACTATTCAAGCCTCCGCTCTGACCTTTACACCACTTCTTCTGGGCGCCTTAGCCCAACTGCTGGATTTTCCATCACCCTCGGTTTTGGCCAGCGCTTCGAATTGAACCCCGAAATCATGTTTGCCCAAAAGGGCGCAACTGCCCAAACGGTAACGTTCAATCCCGAAAATCAACCCACAGTAGGCACCTACGACTTCCACTACAATACGTTTGAAGCAGGTGTGTTCGCAGGGTACCAACCCATTCAAAACCTCCCAATCCGCTTGCAAGCGGGTGGTTTCTTCGGAACCCATTTTCACAACCTCGACCGCAGCCAAAAGGACGAGTATGTGGGTGATTATGAGAACATTGTGAATGCCACCCAGGTTACCTTGCTGAATGAATCCCTGTCTGGTGTTGATTTTGGACCTGCTTTTGGGCTTAGCGCTGGAATGGGTCGCTTCAATATCAACGCACGGTATTACCTTGGTGCCCGAAACCTGTACAACAACATCGCATTCGCGCCAGAAGGACATAATATCCGCTCCAGCTCGATGCGCTTGACCCTGACCTACTTCTTTAAGAACAAAAGCACGATGGACTAGTCCCATTGTGTCTAAATCTTAAAAATCAAATATTCGACCGTTCGGCAACCTCGTGTTGCTGAGCGGTCTTTTTTGTCCGGGAGTTTTTGATGCCGCCGCAGCTTCTTTCCCAGGCCATTGTGCTACTTTTGCGGTCTGTAATTGGTTACTGGGTGTTGGGTATTAGTTATTGGTTACCCAAGACCCAGTAACCAATACCCAGTAACCAATAACCAATCAACCAATATCCACCTCCACACTGCATGACTGAACAAGAACTTCAACGCCGTGAATCGCTCCACAAACTCCGCGAACTTGGCATTGACCCCTACCCTGCCGAAATGTTCGATGTGACGGCATTTTCGAACGACATCATCGCCAATTATCAGGAAGAAATACTCGATGACGGCACCAAAAACCGTCTCAACTACCAGTCCGTGGCACTCGCCGGACGGGTGATGGCCAGCCGCGAAGCTGGAAAAGCCATGTTCATGAACCTGCAGGACGCCAATGGGAGGATCCAATTGTACCTGCGCCGCGACGACTTTTTGGTAGGGGAAGAGGCCCCATTGTTCGACGTAGCCATCAAAAAACTGCTTGACCTGGGCGATTACATTGGGGTAAAAGGCTACGCCTTCCGCACCAAAACCGGTGAAGTAAGCGTGCATGTCCAGGAGTTTAAGTTTTTGGCCAAAAGCCTGCGACCGCTCCCAGTGGTGAAAAAAGACGCCGATGGGAATATTTTTGACGCATTCACCGACCCCGAACTGCGCTACCGGATGCGTTATGTGGATTTGACAGTCAACACCGAGTTCCGCCAGATTTTTATCAAACGCACCAAGCTGATCAAAACGATGCGGAATTATCTGGACGAGTTGGGGCTGCTCGAAGTAGAGACACCCATTCTGCAGCCCATTCATGGTGGTGCAGCAGCTAGGCCCTTTACTACCCATCACAACACACTGGACATGACGCTTTACCTGCGGATTGCCAACGAGTTGTACCTAAAACGCCTCATTGTAGCAGGTTTTGACGGCGTGTACGAGTTTGCCAAAATGTTCCGCAACGAGGGCATGGACCGCACCCACAATCCGGAGTTCACAGCGCTTGAGTTTTATGTGGCGTATAAGGACTACCATTGGATGATGGATGTGACGGAAAAAATGCTCGAACGGGTGGCGCGTGCCATTCATGACGAAGGCGGCAGCACCGCGCAAGTGGGCGAAAACGTGATTGAATTTGCCGGCCCATATCGCCGCTTGACCATGTTTGATGCCATTCAGGAATACACTGGCATCAACGTAGAAACGGCGGACGAGTCGGAATTGCGCAATTATTGCAAAAAGGAACACATTGAGATAGATGCCACCATGGGCAAAGCCAAGCTCATCGACGAGATTTTCGGCGCCAAGGTGGAAGGGCATCTCATTCAGCCGACGTTCCTGATCGATTACCCGATGGAGATGTCGCCTTTGACCAAAAAACACCGCTCAAAACCAGGTCTGGTAGAGCGTTTCGAGCTGTTTGTCAACGGAAAAGAAGTGGCCAATGCCTACTCCGAGCTCAACGACCCCATCGATCAGCGGGAACGTTTTGAAGAACAGCTTAGGCTGGCAGCTCGCGGCGACGAAGAAGCCATGGCCATGGATGAAGATTTCCTGCGTGCGCTGGAATACGGCATGCCGCCCACTGCGGGCATCGGCTTTGGCATCGATCGCCTGGCGATGATGTTTACCGGACAGGTGTCCATTCAGGAGGTGCTGTTTTTCCCGCAGATGCGGCCAGAAGCCTAGTTTAATTTCCTGTTTTCGGCCTACCTTGCCGCATCATGCCATTACGACTGCTGCTTGCGCTTTTGTCCCTTTTTTATCTGGTTTCGCTCGGGTATTCTGAGCGAAGCCGGGCCAGCTTGGACGGCAGCGATTCTTGGGGCTATTATGTGCATTTGCCGGCCGCTTTCCTTTATCACGACACGGGGGAGTATTCAAAAACCATTGCGGCCTGGCAATCGAATTACCCCAATAAGCCAGACCCGCGGAAGGATGCGTATGGGATTCGGCCTACCCCGACTGGTAAGTTTGCGGTAAAATACCCGATTGGACTAGCAATTCTAGAATCTCCGTTTTTTCTGGCTGCACATGTTTTTTGTCTACTGGGTGGCGGAGCTGCGGATGGATTCAGCGCCCCGTATGCTTGGGCCCTTGCCTTGTCAAGCTTGTTTTTTGCGGTCTTGGGGCTGTTTTTTCTCTACAAATGCCTGCGTTTTTATTTTGAGGAAAAAGTCAGCCTGCTGGCCATTGCTACCATTGGCCTGGGCACAAACCTCTATTTTTTCGTAGCCTATACGCCTGGCATGGCGCATCCGGTGGCGTTTTTCCTGGTGGCCTATCTGTTGCTGGCTACCCGGAACTGGTATGCCGCCCCAAGCATCCGGAATGGGATGGCTTTGGGTGTTACGCTGGGACTGATTGCCTTGGTGCGGACGCAGGATTTGATTGTTGCGCTCGTCCCCCTGCTTTGGGGGATACGAAGCCTGCCCGATATCCCAACGCGCATAAGGTTGTTTTGGGAGCAAAAATCCAGCCTTGGGGCGGCTCTTTTGGTATTTGCTTGCACCGTATTGCCCCAAGCGGTGTATTGGAAATTCGTCAGTGGACAGTGGTGGCGCTATGGGTACCAAGGCGAAAAATTTGACTGGGCGCATCCCCACGTTTTGGAGGGATTGTTCGGTTTTCAAAACGGTTGGCTTGTGTACACCCCGGTGATGCTCTTAGCACTCCTTGGGTTATTCCGCCTTCGGCAATATGCCCCTGAGTTTTTGATGCCCCTGGTGGTATTGTTGCCCCTACATTGGTTTATCAGCTATTCCTGGTGGTGCTGGATGTATATCAACGGCTTTGGTTCTCGCCCCATGGTAGATTTGTACGCCGTTTTGGCCTTCCCCCTCGCGGCATGGATAGCAGGGCAAAAAAAGGCTTGGATACTTTTCCCAGTGCTATTTGGTTTTGTTTTGCTCAACCTCTTTCAAACCTGGCAGACCAAGCAGGGGATTTTTGGTCGGAACGTGGAAACT
>JALHPW010000519.1 GCA_022842255.1 Saprospiraceae bacterium
GGCAATGGCCACCCGCTGTAATTGACCTCCGGACAGGATTGGATACTGGGCATATTTGTTTTCATGGCCACCCAGTCCTACCAATTCGATCATTTCTTGGGCCTTTTGCAGGCGGGTCTTTTCATCCATCCCTTTGAACTGTAGCCCCAAGGCCACATTCTCCCGAACGGTCATCCAAGGGAATGAGGAGTATTGTTGAAAAACCATGCTGATCCGAGACTCATCGGTGACCAATTTATCGTGCACTTTGATGGTCCCGCTGGTCGGTTTCTGCAAGCCGCAGACATAGCGTAAGATGGTTGATTTGCCACTACCAGACACCCCAAGCAGCACTACAAATTGCCCACGGTTGGGATGGTCTTCAATGAGCAGGTTAAAGTCTTTTATAATGAAAGACTTACCATCATCGTAGGACTGGCTGACGTTTTCCAACTGGATTATATTGGGCAAATGCGTTCCTTGAAAGTGCACCATATTCATTTTTGTTTTGAAGCTCCCGCTAACTTAATCTCGCCAAGCACCGTAATAATCAACCCTGTGGCCACTGCAATCCAAATGAAAGAATTTGGGATTTGCAAAGGCAGCAATGCTTTGGCCAACAAGCTGAGCAAAATAAAAAAGATGCCGTATTGACACTCCTGAATGCCCGGCCATTTGTATTTCAGGTATTTATGGGGGTTCAAGCGGGTATCCATGTAGGAAAGTATTCGATCCTGTAAAAATCCAATCACAATGATGAGCAACAGTATGGCAAACACTCGGTCAATCTGCCCCATTTTGCTTTTGACAAAGATCAGACCGCCAATTCCACCCTGTCGGTTCAGCAATTCAGCGATGATGATATAGGTCCAAGAAATAGCTGTCAACACCCGGATATCATCCATAAGCCGGGAAAACACGGCAGGGATATACACCGAACGAAAGGTTTGCCAATTGGACGCGCTGAGTGTGAACGCTGTCTGGACATACACTTCTTCTACCTCCCGGATACGTTGGACAATTACTGGCAACAGATATACCAAAATACCAAAGGCAAGAAACGCGATTTTCATCTTGTCTTCCAGCCCAAACCAAACGATAAACAAGCTGGTCAGTGCCGACAATGGCAGGTATCGGAGCGCATCAATTTGTCGACTGAACAATCCTCTAAACAACGGGATCAAACCGAGCAAAAACCCGATGGGCAAAGCGATAAGTAAAGCCCAGAGATAGCCTTGGATATTCAGCCAAATACTTCGACTGGTATTCGAAAGCAGTTCGTCGTGTACAATAAGCTGGCGAAAGGCATCGGGTATCCTGGATGGTGGCGGCAATATTGGATACACCTTTTCGAAAGACTTAGCGCTAACCTGAAGCAAGGAATCTTGCTTCAGGATAGAATCACGCTGTGCGGTCGTAATGGTGGTGTCCAAAAAGGAAGGCAATTCATGCAGCCCACCGTCCACCACAGGGCGTTGGGTCGACAGCATTTCGGCTGCTATCCACCAAATTGAAAGGGTTATCAAAACCCCTAATACGGCGAGCACAGCGCGCTGCAAATAGCCCAAATCACCCCGAAGTTTGAATAGCGACATAGATGTTTTTGTAAAACGGATTATTCACCGACAATTTCGAAATCAGTCCTTCTGTTCCTGGCCTTTCCATCTTCCGTATCGTTGCTGGCCACAGGCTTGTCTGGGCCGTTCCCAACAATGATGAAGCGGTTTTTGGGCATTTTGTACGTTGCAATCAGGTAATCCGCTACAGACTGGGCCCTTTTTTGGGACAGTGCCTTATTGCTGGCTGCATTGCCGGTGTTGTCCGTATTCCCTTCTATTCTGATACGGGAATTGGAAAAAGCGCGTGCAATTTCAACAAATTCACGGTCAATAATGTACTTGGAGTTTTCGTCCAGTTTAAACTCGCCAGTCCTGAACGAGATACTAACACGTTTGGTGGCAATGGCTTCACGGGTTTTGGCCTCCGCCGTGGGTGCGGAGAATTCTTTCTGACCTTCCGCTGCTTGGTCGGCAAGCTTAGTAAGGGCAGTCGCCGCTTTGATGGCCTCGGTATTGATGGCCAATCGCCAACTTGGCACCTTCCCTTCAATATAACCTAGCTGTTGGTAGGTGTTGGACATGCGGTTGAACAGGTTTTCTCCGGTTACGCCCTTGTAATCAGGGTTCATGCCGAAAAAATTAAGATTGTCACCGTGGGTACATAGTCGTACGTTTTCAATGGCTTTGTACGCCGCGTCTTCTGAAATGCCGTCAAAATTCTCGGACAGGATTTTGGCAGCCTTGCGTTTGTTGGCAACACTGCTGTTGATTTCAGCAGCACCCTTCATCCAGCCTTCATATAATTTATTGACCTTATCCTGGTTTTTTTCCAACCAACCGTTTTTAGCAATAAAGGCATCTGCAATGATATTGGAAGCAGAGCGGGTGCTTTCCAAGATTTTGGCCCCAGGCACCGATTGGATACATAGCTCGTCGTCCGGGCTCCACACCACCGCAGCATCCACCTGCTGGCTTTTGAACACTTGTGCCGCATCAATGGCGCTTGGTTGTTTGACGATTTCGATATCAGATGATTTCATACCCGCAGCCTCCAAGAGCCAAATCAAAAAGGAATGAGAGGGGGTAAGTTCCGCCACGGCTATTTTTTTTCCTTTCAAATCGGCTACGGAGGTGATTCCCCTCCTGACCACGATGGCATCGCCACCCCGTGACCAGTCTGCCTGAAATACGATACGAGGGTCGAAATCTTTCAGTGCCGACATCTCTGTGGGTAAGGCATCTACGGTACACCAAAGCAGATTTACGTCCCCATTTTTGAACGCGGCGCGGCTGGCCTCAAAATCGTCCAACACTTTGAAATCCACTTTAAAACCGTAGTCTTTAAAATACCTAGACGAGGTGTTGGCTTTGAACCCCTCATTGAAATATTGTCCACCCGCATAACCGCCCCAGGTCACCACACCTATCTTAATCGTATTGGGGTCTGTATCTGAATCCTCGGAGTCAGCATTGCTTTTTTGGGCGCTTTCATCGATGATTTTTTTGCCGAATTCCGTGTTGTTAAACAAGAATCTTCCGCCAAAAAAAATCCCAGCGACAATTAGTACGGTAATCAGAAGTTTGGAAAATGGTGTTAATTTGGACATTTCAAAATTGAATTGATTGGAAAATGTTGAAGACCGCATGCCATAGACAACGGAGAACATGCAGCAACAATCCGATGCATCAATAGCACAGGACTGCGATTGAAACACAAAAATACATACTTGAACAAAAGGTTGTTATTTATTTCCTACGAGATGGGCAGAAAACAAGACAATCGCTTTGCCTTTACAAGGGAAACAAGTCAATTCTATCTACATTTGTCGCCAAATTTTCAAACAAAACTGTTCGCCATGGCAATAGCAAAACCTTTCAACCTCCGAGCTTGGATCGACGAAAACCGCGAGCTCCTGAAACCACCCGTGGGCAACAAGCAGATATACGTCCAAAACGAAGACTTCATCGTCATGGTGGTCGGAGGGCCCAACGGCCGCAAGGACTACCATTGGGAAGAAGGGGAAGAACTTTTTTACCAGTTGGAAGGCGATATCCAAGTGAAGATCATCAACGAAGACGGCAAACGCGAAACCATCGACATCCGGGAAGGCGAGATGTTCCTGCTTCCTCCGCGCATCCCACATTCGCCACAGCGCCCAGCTGGAACTGTCGGACTAGTGCTCGAACGCCATCGCAATGCCGGTGAGGTGGACAAACTGCTCTGGTTTTGTGAAAACTGTGACAAACCCTTGCATGAGGCCGGGTTCCCGCTCAAAGACATCGGCACTCAAATTCGGGAAGCCATCGGCGAATTCAAGCAAGATTTGACGGCGCGTACCTGCCAGCATTGTGGCACTGTGATGGAGCTGTAAACTGTTTTCCTGTTCCTACCTAAAATAAAATGACATCACCATTCAACCCCGTGGGGGTACTCGGCGCGGGTAGTTTTGGTACCGCAATCGCCAATTTACTGGCTTACAATTCAGATGTATTGCTCTTTAGCCGTAAGCCTGAAACC
>JALHPW010000520.1 GCA_022842255.1 Saprospiraceae bacterium
AATTGGCATCGAAAACATTGTGGAAAAACTAGACTCCCTCTACGTCGAATACCTAGAAGACCGCTACCGTTGCAGTCCGCTCCTCCGAAAAATGAGCCGCGACGGAAGGCGTTTTTTTTGACTGTTGACCATTGACTGTTGACCATTAACCGTTGACCGTTGGCTGTTGACACATTGACCACATTTAAAAAATTGACCACATTAATATGGCTTCCATCTTCACCCGCATCGTAAACGGCGAAATCCCTTGCCACAAAATCGCAGAAACCGAGGATTACCTCGCGTTTCTTGATGTGCGCCCACAGACCTACGGACACACCCTGTGCATCACGAAGCAGGAAATTGACTACATATTTGATGTGGACGACGAGCTGTATGCGGGTTTGTGGCTGTTTGCCAAAATCGTGGCAAAAGGCGTGAAAAAAGTGGTGCCTTGCAAACGCGTTTGCATCGTGGTCATCGGCGATGAGGTGCGGCACACACACGTTCATTTGCTTCCTTTCAACAGCATGGAGGATGTAACCTTCAGTAGGGGCGCCAAGGTGGACCTTTCCCAAGAAGAGATGCGGGATTTGGCAGCTAAAATTGCAGCTGAGGTTGCGGTTTGAATCAAACTTTAGACATCCTCAACATGAAACACCTCCCACTCCCCATTTTTTTCGCTGTCTCCTTGCTCAATCTTTTGGGCGTAGCCACGGCGAACGACACCTTGATTTACATCAGCAAACCCTTGTTGATGCCTGCCCTCATGGTATGGCTCATTGTGGAAACCAACCATCATGGGGAGTTTACCTTTCGCCGCCGGTCTGTCATAGGCGCGTTGGTATTTTCCACCCTAGGTGATGTGTTGTTGATGTTTGCCGGGGAGATTTTTTTCATCCTGGGGTTGTTTTGCTTTTTGCTGGCCCATGTATTTTACATCGGGGCATTTGCGGCCATTGCCAACCATAAAAACGGTTTTTTGGCACGTAATCCCGCCTGGGCCCTCCCATTTGTGGCATTTCCGGTTTTACTGCTGTATTTCCTCTGGAGTGGAATCCCGGTAGGCATGAAAATCCCGGTGGTGGCCTATGCGGGCGTCATCAACGCGATGGCTTTGAGTGTGGTCAATTTAAAAGGCAAAGTGGCCGATTCGATTTTTTGGCCCATGCTGGCCGGCGCGGTTTTGTTCCTGATGTCCGACAGCCTGATAGCCGTCGCTAAATTCGGTCAACCCTTTGACGGTGAGCGGGTTGCGATCATGGCTACTTATATTTTGGGGCAGTTTTTGTTGGTGAGGGGTGTGGTGCGGATTTTGAGAGCAATGGTTTAGGTGTCCAGTAAATCCAGTAACCCCGAGTTTATTTTGGTTTTTTCACGCAGAAAATCTTCTTCTTTCAAAACGCCTCGGCTGTGTTTTTTGCTCAATTCCGAGAAGGTTCCAAGTAGGATGGTTGCTTCTTTTGGGTTGATTTTTTTGAAAAGTTCCAAGGCAGCCTGGGTATCCCCTTCTTGAATCAAATCTCGTATTTGAGTAATATTCTCCTCGGAAACAGCAATTTTCTTCTCCCATGCCCAGCCAGGCAGCTTCTTGACACTTACACCATCAAGTAATTCGAGCACATTTACCATTTTGTAACTTTTTGAACAAGGCCATTCTACAATACCATCCCGTTTGAATTGCAGCAGTTGTTTTTGTTCAAAAAACTCCGACTCCGTAAGTGTCTGGCATTTCACACAATTGCAAGGAATCAATCTGCTCACCCTATCTGGCAAGCCGTGAAATGTTTCATTAAGCGCATCCAAATCTGCCGAAATAACGCTGAGCAATTCCTTGCGCTCGTGTCCACGCGCACGAAGCGCGATTTCTCCACCCTTGGCGGGTATTTCCACCAGCACCTGCGAGCCGTCGCGCTCGAAAAGCACCCCACTCGTCCAGGCCATATCCGGACGCGGCACAAAACGATGTTGGCGCACCATCAAGCGACTAACCAACCCTTTGGGCAAAAACTCATAGCGGTAGCGCAAGACCAAATCGCCGGGCTGTTCCCATTTTGCTAGTTCGCCGGGTTTGGAAGGCGGAAGCAATTGCGGAACGAGCCAGGTTTTAGGTTGAGCATCAGGCAGGACGTAGCAAAGTTCAAATTTCTGCATCAACGCGAGCAGCTCGGGATGCATGTCTGCCCAAGTCGAAGCGGCCCACACGCGCTGACAATCGGCTTCGGTGAACCGGCCTAGTTTGCCTTTTACCGTTTCATCATCCAGCATTTTGAACACGGCCTCAGTTGCCCAGTTGTTTTGCAAAATGAGCGTTCGAGCCAACAGCGCATCATCCTGAAAATGCAGAAAAACACCCAGATCATGCAAATACTGACTCAGGTGTAGGGCTTTGGTCCTGTCAAATTCGAGGTGACGGCCATATACTTTGAAATATTCCTGCTGGGAAATGTACGGCTCGGTCTTCGACATTTCTTCCAGTTCAGCGCGAATGCTGACCCACTTGGCGGGTAATTCTTCACCGACGTGCGAGAGATTTTTGGCAAAATGTTCGACGGCTTCTCGAAGCTTGTCTGCCGTACCGGGGTGTTCGAGGTTCCCCTGCCAAACACCTTGCACATTATCAAATTTCCCTTTGATGCCGCCAAGGTCAATCTGTTTGCTACGGTCGCTTTTTTCGTTTTGGAAAATCAATACCGGGCTGTGGCCGCCCAACAAATCCACGGCTTCGAGCCAATATTTGAAACCCTCGTCGTGGACAGTTTTGTGGTCTTTCCGGGTGTCATCGAGCAGGATGTAAAGCGAGCGTTTGGTCAGGAAAAACTGGTGCGTGGCGTGGTAAATCTCCTGCCCGCCAAAGTCCCAGACATTGAGCCTGAAGTTGCTTCCATCGGCCATTTTGAAGTCGTGGCGATGGATGTCAATGCCTTTGGTGCTTTCGTTTTCTTCGGGTAGCGGTTTGGTAGTCTGATATAGCCGCCGCATCAAGCTGGTCTTGCCGGAGCCGCCTTCACCCACGAGCAGCATTTTGGCCTCGCAGCCTTTTACCGTGCCTTGTTGTTCTTTTTCTTGGAAGTAGTTGAGAATAGCTTCATTACCTTGTTTGGCGATTTCAATTGGGGGATTAATAATAGGACACTTTTCTAAGTAAATCCCATATGATAAGTCAGCATGCCCTTCGTCAATTCTCACTGGTATTCCTTTTTCAATAAAACTAATTAAAGGATATAAGTTTGAAACCATTGTATGACCACCATCAATTTTAGTCAAGCTTGTCAACGACGTTAGCGGGCCTACATCTAAAACGTTAGTTTGATAGAAATCAATTCGTAATAAGTTTGCTAAATTAGAAATAGGTGATAAATCTGAAACATTTGTATAAGAAAAATCAAGAGTCTGCAAGTGAATAAAATTTTTTAATATACTTAAGTCCATCAATGACCATTTATCGCCAAACTCTCCATTTATTTTTAGTGTTCTCAATTGTTGTAATTCATTAAACCAGCTAGGAAGTTTAACTAGATGATTCCTCTTAAATCTATCCCCTTTTCTCCATTTATCGGTGTTATCAATTATAAAGAATCCATTGGCAAAATTTAACTCTTCCAACCAAATTAATTCCCTTACTGATTCTGGCACTTCGGTCAATCCACAATGCCCAAGGTCAAGGCTTTTGGCTTTGGTCTTTTTGCATTCTTCGATTAGGCGTAGGGCGAGTTCAGACATAACTATTTTGTAAATTAGGGTGGTTTAGAAAGTTATTCTCCAGCCTGTAAAAGCACTTCTTTTCGGAGCGATTCACTCATCCAAAATCCAGCGATGGATTCCAGGTCATGCAAAACAGGGGAAATGACCGGAATCAAACCTTCCGATTTGGCCTTCAACAAAACGCCCAAAACGCCAATGGTTTTGATTCCCATTGCATTGGCTATTTTCCAGCCACGCCGTTCATCAATCAATAGAAAGGCAGCGTTCAACTCTTGTGCAAGAATGATAGCTTCGCTTTCGCCAGGGTCGAGTTGTTTGGAAAGCCTGCTCACTGCCAATCCATCGGTTGCCGACTGGACAGAAATCCAAG
>JALHPW010000521.1 GCA_022842255.1 Saprospiraceae bacterium
GGGTGTGCCCAACATTAACATAGCCAGGTCCCTCCCTGCGGTCGGGATGACACCCTGGGTGTGGAATATTCGTTCCCTGCCACGCGTAGTCTCCCACCCAAAGCAAACAACCCAAATCACCACTCACATCGGCACATCCTTCCGATAGTCCTTCAATTCCGCCTCTGTCAACGGCGGGCCCACCTCGTATTCGCTGCGCCAATCCCGAACGGGCAGGCGCTCGAGTGGGTACCAGTTGCCCCACCAGTCGAAATATTCCAGGTTGTTGAAATTCAGTTTGTAATCAAACTCACTGGGCACGTCGTACACAAAACCCGGGTAGTAATACGGACGTTTGTGCTCGATGGCAAACTCGATTTCCTTGAGCATCGTGAAGGTGCCTAGCCCACGTTTCCACTCGTCTGGCTCGTGGATGCAATAGTTGGCCGCCATACTCCTGCGCCCCATGTGGAAATAACTCGTGGCCACCAGCCGCTCTCCGCTAAACACGTCGAACTGTATCCCATAACAGGGCATCAGACTGCTGAAAGCACTGAAAAAGCCATAAATACTCTCCGGACGGTTGTGCCGGAACCGACGTGCATGCCGCTCGAACAACATTTCGTGCATGGGCTCAATTCGGATCGGTCGACGCAGGATAACCAGGTCCTCATTACGACGCAGGCATTTTCGCTGGCTTTTGCTGAATTCAAAATTCCGCAAATCAATGCGCAGCAACACCACCCGACAAGGCCGCCCACGCCATTCCCAATGGTTGCGCCGAAATATCTGGTCGGACCAGTAGGTCCACCCATCCTCACAAAACCGGTCGAACACCAACGTATGCAGCGGCTGCATCGGGATGTACTCCTCGATGTAGTTCGGATTGAACGAGATGTCCTTTAAAATTGGTAGGATGGGTGGGTTCATGGTTTGGTCAATTTGTCATTTGGGTCATTAAGGTCATTGGGTCATTGGGTCATTAAGCAAATGCCCCAATGACCTTAATGACTTAATGACTATTTCTTCTTCTTTTTCTTCCCTTTCACCAACTTCATTTCATTGAGCAAATATCCTGCGCCGCCGAATTTATCTACGATAAAAAGTACATAACGGGCATCGACCATGATGTTCCGGCAAATGGCAGGGTCGTAGTTCAAATCGCTCATGGTGCCTTCCCATACCCGGTCGAAATTGAGTCCCACGAGGTTGCCATTGGCATCTAGCGCGGGCGAACCGGAGTTACCGCCGGTGGTGTGGTTGGTCCCGATACAAGCCACGGGCAAACGTCCGTCGGCGGTGGCATATTGGCCATAATCCTTTGATTTCCACAGTTCAATGAGTTTTTTGGGCACATCAAACTCGTAATCGCCCGGGATGTATTTTTCCATCACCCCATCCAAATCGGTCTGGTATTCGTACTGCATGGCATCGCGGGGCGAGAAGCCACGGATTTTTCCATAGGTGACCCGCAAGGTGCTGTTGGCATCGGGGAAGAACTTTTTTTCTTTAAACACTTCCATCTGGGCCGCCATGTACTGGCGCTGGAGCAGGTTGATTTGGGGTTGGAGCTCCTGGAGTTTTGGCTGAATCTGTGCGGCATAGTACCCCTGCAAGCGCAACCACAACTCAAAAGCTGCATCGTTGGTGAGGTCGTTGTAGATTTTATCGGGTTTTTGGGCCAGCAAGGCCATCATTTTTTCGCGGTTGGAGATGGCGCTGCCTTCAAAAATCAATTTGGCCATTTGGGCATACCCTCCCGCTTCCTTGGCCATTGCCTTCACGTCCGACCCACCCCATTCGGGCTTCATGTTTTCCCCAAACATTTCTAGCATCGCGGCCAATACGGCCTGGTCGACCTCAGGGCGGTAATCTTTGTAAAAATACGCCAAATTCTCTTCCAGGTTTTTTCGTCTGCTCTCAAAAACGCCGTCGCCCATGTTTTTTTCAACGGCTTCTACCAGCGAATTCAAATTGGCGGCCTGGGACAAAATCTGGTTGTTGCGTACGATGGTTTCCAAGTAATAATCACGACCCAAGGCATAAGGCTCAATGTCTTTGTACAATTGCCGGAGCCTTGGCAAGAGGTTTTTCCAACGGGTGTACCATTCCGGGTTATTCTTGATTCGAGCCTCAAAATCAGCCTCATACGCCCGTTTTTTGTCCAGGGCCTTGTAGGTTTTTAAACCCTGCATTTCACCCAGCCATTTTTTCCAGGCATTGGCAATGCTGGCGTAGCGGGTCACGTAGGCAATTTTTACGGCCGGGTCTTTGCGCATATAACCATCCAAGATTTTTAACGCACGGTCGCGGATGGCCACCCTAGCCGGGTCGAGCACTTCGCCGGTTTGGCGCACTGCTTCTTCGGTCAGGTATTCGTTCGTGGCGCCTGGAAACCCGTACACCATGGTAAAATCGCCCTCATCCACCCCATCCAGGGATATGGGCAAAAAATGCCGCGGCTTGTACGGCACATTGTCCTTGGAATAAGGCGCTGGATGGTTGTCCTTGTCGGCGTACACCCGGAACATGGAAAAATCGCCCGTATGTCGGGGCCAAACCCAGTTGTCGGTATCCGCACCAAATTTGCCGATACTGCTGGGCGGGGCGCCCACAAAACGCACATCTTTAAAGGTTTGTGTGACGAACAGATAGTATTGATTGCCATTGTAAAAAGGGCGCACTTCCACGTCTTCCCACTTTTCCCTTTTGGTGACCCGTTTGAGTTCCGAGATATTTTTGTCAATCTGCGACTGGCGGTCGCGCTCTGCCATGTTTTCGGTCACCCCCTGGAGCGCCACGATGGTCACATCCTCCATTCGGGTCACAAAAAGTGCCGTCACGCCCTCTGCGGGTAATTCCGACGCACGGTCCTTGGCCCAATGGCCGTTTTCGACGTAATTGTTTTCTAGGGTGCTGAGTTGCTGGATAGCATCAAAACCACAGTGGTGGTTGGTGAGCAACAGACCTTCCGGCGAAATCATTTCACCCGTGCAGCCACCGTCGAACTGGCAAATCGCATCCTTGATGCTGGCGTTGGCAGGGGAGTAAATATCGTCGGCGGAAAGCTTGAGACCGAGCGACTTCATTTCCTTCTCATTTTGTTTCTCAAGCAGGGAAGGCAGCCACATTCCTTGAGCAGACAGGCCCGTTGCAAGTGAAAAAAACAGGGAAATGGAAAGCAGTAATTGTTTCATGCGCATGAATACTGTGATAAAAGTGATTTTGATGATTTGAGTGATTGAAACACCTTGATTTTTAATTGATTATAAAAACTCAACCCTCAAAACCACTTTGCGTTGGCTATAATAGTTTTTGAACCGCTTTTGCGGGTTTCGACAATTGAAGGGGCTAATGTACGCTGGAAAGGTTTTTCAGATTCCTTTTGGGGTTGGCAGAATTCAACTTCCCGAAAGTTTGAAACTTTCGGGAAGTTCGTGAGCCGCCTCTGGATACCTTTGTCAAAACAAATTTTTGACCCATGATAAAACGTTCCGCAAAGTATCTTCAGCAATTGATGGAAACAGAAAGTGCACAACTTGCCAAACTGCACAAAATCGTTCAGGATACCTACGACGAAGAAGCCTTGATTTCTCAACGTGTCTGTGAAGAAAACCAAAAAAAGCACCTCACATTCGGCGAACGGATCGCCGATCGGGTAGCAGAATTTGGCGGGAGCTGGACGTTTATCATCTTCTTTTCCTCGGTGCTTTTTGGCTGGATTATCCTGAATTCCTTCATTCTTGTCAAGCATCCATTTGACCCCTATCCCTATATTTTGCTCAATTTGGTGCTTTCCTCCGTGGCCGCACTCCAAGCGCCGGTCATCATGATGAGCCAGAACCGCCAAGGCGTAAAAGACCGCCAAAATGCTGAAAACGATTACCTGATTAACCTAAAAGCGGAAATCGAAGTACGGCACCTGCACGAAAAAATAGATTTGATGGTGGAAGAACAATACCACCACCTGTTTAAAATCCAGCAACAGCAACTGAAAATGCTGGAAGAGCTACAAAGCGAAATCCGGAAATTAAAACGGGAATAAATAGGCCCAAAATACCAGGCTGTGCGC
>JALHPW010000522.1 GCA_022842255.1 Saprospiraceae bacterium
CGTGTAAACGCGAGTGAGCAAATTGCGCTTTGGGATTTGTATTCATTCCGATACTTGCCTGTAGAAATCGTTAGCAGTATATACGAGGCCTTGTTCAGCAATGACAAAAGCGTAAGTGAAGATGGTATGGTTTACACGCCACCTCACCTTGCTGCTTTTCTAGTAGATGAGGCTATGCCCCTGAACGCTTGGCAAGGGAAAACTGATTTTAAGGTTTTAGACCCTTCATGTGGCTCTGGAGTTTTTTTGGTGCTGGTATTCAAACGCTTGGTTCATTGGTGGCGGCTTCAAAACAATGGGGCTTCACCAGACAAGAAGGAACTTATCAACATCCTTCGGTATAGCATACATGGTGTGGATTTGCATGACAACGCCATTTTGTTAACCAGATTCAGCCTTTGCCTTGCGGTTTGCGATATGCTCACACCCCCTGAAATTTGGGATGCTTTACAATTCCCCGACCTTGAAGACCAACTAGTTGGGAATGATTTTTTTGACTGGTATAAACAAAACAAGGAGAAGAAAGCCACTTTTGATTTGGTCATTGGCAATCCCCCCTTTGTACAGGCCTCCAAAAAGCTTCCCGATTGGAAGGAGGTTTCAGATTTTGCGATTCCACAAAAACAAATTGCACTTTACTTTATGAGTGCAGGTATGCGGATGGTAAAATCAGATGGGCTGCTTTGTCTGCTCATTAAATCGTCTTCTTTCTTTTATACAACGAGTGGAGGCAAATACAGAACTCAATTTTTGCAACAGAATCAGGTGCATCAAGTAATTGATTTCACCCTTTTGGCACGGAACAATGTGCTTTGGGAAAATCAAGAACCCGATACGGCCGCTATTTTTGCTACACCCGGGCCAGCTGATACCAGCAAAAAAATCTTGCACATTGTAGTGCGGCGTTCTCCCACTACAAAAAAGGCCAAGCGTTATTTTGAGATAGATACGTACGATTTCAACTGGGTGCCTTACATCGCAGCGTTACAAGATGATTTTGTTTGGAAAACTAATTTGTTGGGAGGAGGAAGACTATACGAAGTAATTAAGTATTTGAAAACATTTCCAGCATTGAAGGACTACTTTGAGAAGATGGGATGGCTTTATAGCGAAGGATACAAATTAACAGAATCAAAGGATGCGACTGAAGCCGATTATATTACTAATAAGCCTTGGCTTCCTTACGAATGGCTCACGTCGAATGGCATTTCTAATATGGACTACCCAGTTGAGAGGGCAAAGAAATTTGAACGCCCAAGGGATAAAGGCATTTATGAGCCGCCACATATTTTAATTAGAGAAATAGTCAATGATGATTTTAGGTTTTCAATAGCACTATCTGATGATTATCTGGTCTTTAAATCGCAAATTGTCGGAGTTGCAGCGCCATTATCAAATAGAAGATTGCTTGAAGAAATGATGGTTGTTTTGAAAGCCAACAGTCAACTGTTTCACGCAATTATCTTTTCTACAAGCCCACGTTGCTTAATCGTTAAAAACACTTCTTTCAGAGCTGAAGATTTTTATCAATTGCCATACACACCAAACGCTCGTACTGAAATTGCACCAATTGACCAGTTTGTCTTGGACGACGTAGTAAACCATTTGCAAGACTTTATCCGTCACCCCGATTCATCCAAAGCATTCCACTCTATCACTTCTAAAAACTTCCAATCACACTTCACCCGATTCGGTTCTATTTTCTGTGAAGCTCTGAATGCTATCTATGCCAAAGAAAACCTCCGTTTCCGCCAAGCGGAGTTTGGTACGCTACACTTTGGCAAATACATCTACGCGGCTTTCTGCTACGACGGCCAGCCAGAGCATTCCCCCAGCCTGTATGGTGAAATCCAAACAGAAGATGATTTGAAGAAACTGATGACGCTCGATAAAGGGCATACTCAATTCCAACGCATTCAGAAAATTTACAAGAAAGACTACGTCTGTTTCATCAAACCTAACCAATTCCGCTATTGGCTCGATTCTATCGCCCTCCGCGATGCCGACTGGGTCTTGGCCGATTTGGTCGCCCAGGGGCACTAACCCAAACGCCCATGCTTAGCCAACATTACACTACATCGAATACAGCAGACTTCTCACTCATGCCGAAGGGACGAACGGTTGAAGTACTGTTGGAACTTGTGGAAAAGTGCTTGATGGGCTTCCCTCAATATCTCCATTCAATCGAGGAATATGATGAGAGTGCGAACGAGCTGTTTTTCAACGGCGAATTCTCTGCCACATTTCAGACAGTTATCCAAGAAAGTGGATTTCGAGGATGTACTGTCCATGATGAAAGTGCAAGCATTGAACATTTAATAGGCAAGGAAAAGAGAAAGGGCATACCTCCAAGAGTTGACTTGGGGGTCAGACTTGTTCACTCACGCGACCGAATTATGGTAATAGAAGGCAAGAGGTTGCATAACCCATCGGACAAGCAATATGTATCAGGAGATACTGGTGGGCTGGCTCGTTTTAAAAAGGAACAACACGGGGCTGATGTAGAAATAGCTTGCATGGTCGGCTATGTACAAACCAACACATTCGCTTTTTGGCACGAAAAAATAAATGATTGGGTGCGGAGCGAAAACGCGCCAATGGCAGTTCCCATTTGGGATGATAACGATTGCCTGAATCCGCTAACAGAAAAGGCAGAACACCTCGCTCAATGTACTTCTCTGCATTGCAGGGTTAGCAAAGAACCGGTCAAGCTTCACCATTTTTGGGTGAAAGTTTTATAGCCCTGAAACCTATCCCCCTTCCAATTCATCCCCAAAACTATCGTCCGGCTTTTTCGGCTTTTTGGGGTCAGATGGGCTACCCGGTTCTATTTCATCGTTGTAAATATCGGGTGAAAAATCTTCCTCGTCGCCCGCAGGGCCCAGGCTGCTTTCATAGGCGGCACAATTGGTCTCGATGCCGAGGTCGCCAAGAGGCCGCACAAACCGGGCATTGAAATCGTAACCCGATTTGGGGTCTTTTTCCAAACGGCTGATGAAGGAAGCAAATATGGGGCGCGCCATCCGGGCGCCTTGTCCGTCCGCGAGACTGAGGAAACGAATCCAGCGGTCTTCACCACCCACCCAGGTGCCCACTACGAGTCGGGGTGTTACGCCCATGAACCAGCCGTCGGTGTAGTCGTTGGTGGTACCCGTTTTGCCACCCACCTGGCTTTTGAGCGTGTTGATGCCGGGCGCTCCCTTCACATTGTACTGCAACATTTCGAGCATGACCCAGTTGGCGTTGGCAGCCAAAGCGGCGTGTTCTTCTGGCACGGAGCGGTAGAGTACCCGCCCGTTTTTGTCTTCTATTCGCTTGATTACGAAGGGCAAACCATACATGCCTTTGTTTGCAAATGCGGCGTATGCCCCGGTCATTTCGAACGGAGTAAGGTCGGCGGCACCCAGGCACATC
The DNA here is from genome assembly GCA_022842255.1 of Saprospiraceae bacterium. Lineage (GTDB taxonomy): Bacteria > Bacteroidota > Bacteroidia > Chitinophagales > Saprospiraceae > M3007. Next base: position 3,415 of record JALHPW010000522.1, read on the forward strand.
GCGGGGGAACCGGGCAGGATGCGGTAACCGCCACCTGATTGACGCGAGGAGTCAATGCCCAGTTTGTTGCAAAGCCCGCGCACCGGTTCGGTACTGCCGAGTTCGCGCATCAGGTAGGCGCTGACGGTATTGACGGAGTTTTTTAGGCCCTCTTTCAAATTCAGGGCTGCGCCTGAATAGGTACCGGTAGAGTTTTTGGGTGTCCAATCCGCACCGTGCTGGAAATTCATATAGTTTGCAGGAATGGTCACCGGGTTGTCGTACACCACATAACAAGGGCTGATGCCTTGCTGGGCGATGGCCGTGGCGTACACAAAGGGTTTGAAGGTAGAGCCCACCTGACGTCGGGTCTGAATGTGGTCGTACTGGAAATATTTGAAATTGACACCACCCACCCAGGCCTTGATTTCGGAAGAAGTAGGGTCAACAGCCAGGATACCGGTTTGCAAAAACATCCGGTGGTAGCGCAGGCTGTCCATCGGCGTCATCACGGTGTCTTTTTCGAGTTTGGGATTGTTCCAGGTAAAGATTTTCATCTTCACCGGCTGGGCGTATTGTTTTTTGATGGCCGCGTTGAGGGCTGCGTATTGGCCTTTTGCATCCTGCCATTCCTTGCTGGCCATG
>JALHPW010000523.1 GCA_022842255.1 Saprospiraceae bacterium
ATGCCACGCTGGCATCGGCGTTCGCTATTTTCAACTGCCTGAAAACCAACCATTCAGATAAGGTCTCATTTCATAGTCTGAGCGGCTGGCTCCATGTACAACGCGAAGGCGATTGGCTCACACTGGATTTCCCAACCGATACGCTCCGGCCCGCAACTTTGCCAGATGCGGCACTGGAGGCGTTCCAGATTCTACCCAAAGAGGTGTACCTGGGTTTTGAAAATTTCCTGATGGTGTACGAATCCGAGGCGGAGGTGCTGGCCCTCCAACCTGATTTTCGGGTCTTAAAAACCGCCCACTACGCCGGTTTTATCTGCACGGCACCCGGCACGGAATCTGATTTTGTATCCCGTTGTTTTTTCCCGGCTTATGGCATTGACGAAGACCCGGTAACGGGTTCGGCGCACACGAGTAGCACCCCGTATTGGGCCGAAAAACTGGGCAAAAACACCCTCTCGGCCATTCAGGTATCCGAGCGGCGCGGGTATTTGCGCTGCACCCTGGCCGGAGAAAGGGTGTTGATGACTGGCCAAGCAGTCCTGTTTTTTGAAGGGGTTTTTGATTTGCCCAAGCCATGAACCGCATCGATCGCCTAATGGGTATCATCACCCTTTTGCAGGCCAAAAAACATCGAACGCTGCCACAGCTTGCTGAACATTTCAGCATCAGCGAGCGCACGGTGTTCCGGGACTTGAAGGCTATTGGCGAAATCGGGGTGCCCGTTTATTTCGAGCCTGAAAAAGGCTACTCCGTGGGCTCCGGTTTTTTCCTGCCACCGGTGTCGCTGACCATCGAAGAAGCCAATGCGCTTTCCCTGGCGGAGCCGCTGGTGCTTCGTTTTGCCGACAAATCCATCCAACGACATTTTGGCAGCGCCCTTTCCAAAATCAAAATGGTGCTAGGCAAGTCGCAACGCGAAAACATGGAACAGGCGCAGGCGCAGACCGCTCATTTTATTCCGGACAAGTACGAGCACCTGATGCCTTCTACGGATTTTCTCACGCCGCTGCAAACCGCAGTCGTGAACAAAACCATCGTCCGAATCGAATATCAAAATGCCCAAGAGGAGATTAGTGTTCGAGCAGTGGAACCGATCGGACTTACCTTTTATTCCCTGAATTGGCACCTGGTTGCCTGGTGCCATTGGCGGCAAGCGTATCGGGATTTTCGCATTTCCCGAATTCAGAAACTCCAGGTAACCCTTCAGCCTTTTCTAAAAACCGACCATATCAGCCTGCACGAATACCTGCAAAGCATTCAGCATGAAATAGATAAAAATCTTTCCCACCCACTGACATAGGGCTGTCAGTGGGTAGGGATTTCTTTGCCGTGAAATTTAAAAGTTTATGAGGTTTATAGGGTTGATGGGGTTGATGGGGTTGATTGAGTGCAAAATATAAACCCTATCAACCTAATCAACCTCATAAACCCTCACCCAACACCACAAACATTAAAAATGAGCTTCACGGCAAAAATCCAATGCACCATCCATGCCCCGGTTTCCAAAGTTTGGGACGGGCTCACCTTGCCAGAATTGGTCAAACAGTATTTCTTCGGCACCCAATTGGTTACCACCTGGAAACCCGGTTCGCCCATTTATTTTCGGGGGGAATGGGAAGGCAAACCCTACGAAGACAAAGGTACCGTCCTCAAATACGAACACGGAAAGATGCTGGAATACGATTATTTCAGTTCCTGGTCAGACCTGGAAGACCGCCCGGAAAACTACCAACGCATCACCTATCGGGTAAAAGCAAAAGGCGACAGTACCCTGTTGGTTATTACGCAACGCAATATCGATACCCTGGAAAAGAAGGTACATTCCGTTCAAAACTGGACCGTATTGATGAAATCACTAAAAAAACTGATGGAAAGCTAAGTAGAGATGCATACCACTAATTACTACAACACCTTCATCGAAGTGGCCGAAGATTGCCCCACATCGTCGGCCGAAATACCGCCACAAAAAGGGGAGACAAAAACCGTTGCCAACCTGCAGTTTGAGTTGATGGCTGAAAATCCCTACAAATTCACTTCCGATGAGGTGATTTTTAAGGGTTTTGCATTTAAAAATGGGCTCAGCAACAACTTGGAACAAGAACGGGAAGCGTTTTTCTCCAAAGGCCAGGCCTGTCTGCGCGCATCCCCACTTACCAAACGTTATGGTTGGGGCATCCACCACGATTCGGAAGGAAAGGTGGCTTTGTTCCCGGTGGATTCGGAAGAATACCAACGTTTTGTCCAAGATCCAGCCATAAAAAAAGTGAAAGCCATGCGCTCATCTCGGAAATAGAGGGCATGGTGGCTACGTTTTTGAAAAATCAGGGGGAGGTTTTTGACTCGATTTCGACGCCTTCCTTTTTGACCACTACCTTCGCCCTTCAAAAACGTCCGCCATGCAACGCGCTGCACGAAATCTTGCCCTGTTTTTTATCCTTGGCTTCCTTGCCACAGGAGCCTTCGCTCAAACACCCGCTGAAGCCAAGCGCAACGGCGAGCGGGCATTTGCCAACGAACGCTGGCGCGATGCCCAGATGTTCCTCGCACAATATCAGGAAGCCAAGCCCGGCGATTTTGGGGTCCTGACCAAGCTCGGAATCGCGCTCTACCAACTTCGCCGGGGAGAGGAAGCCCGTCGATACCTCGAATATGTGGCGGCCAAGAATCCTAACAGCGAGGACTCTGAGCTGTTTTACTACCTCGCCCGCACCCGCCATGGTCTGGCCGAATGGGAAAAAGCCATCGTAGCCTACAAAGCCTTCCTGAGGGTCAGTAGCGATCGCCACCCACTTCGCGCCAATGCCATCGACAACATCCGGAGATGTGTGTCGGGTATGCAAGTTACTCAAAACGAACAAGTTGCACTGGTGGAAAACCTGGGCGACCGCGTCAATTCGGCCGGAGATGAATTTGCGCCCCTGCCCTCTCTCAATCACAACGACCGACTTTATTTCGCTGCAGCGCGCCCTGGAAGCATTGGCGGGGAACGCAATGACGAGGGTTACGAAGACACCCAACGCGGACATTGGTGCAGTGATATGTATGCGGCCCAACTCGCCAACAGTGGCTGGGAAATGCAAGGCGGGCTCGGCGGCCTGCTCAATACCTCCCGCTACGAGGTGCCTTTGGGGTTCAATGCCAACGGACAAATCTTGTACTTTTTTCGTGGGTTCACCTTGTACAGCGGTGAGGTGTTCGCTGATACGGCTGCTCGAAAAGACGAGTACTCCATCAATGGCCCTGCTTTCAAAAGCCCCGTTCAAGCAGAATTGGGCGATTGCAACCCCTTCTTTTTCAATGACTTAACCATCATTTTTGCCAGTCGGAGGGCAGGTGGCTATGGAGGACTGGACCTTTGGTGGACGGTCTGGGCCGACACAACTTGGGCCGCGCCGCTGAACCTGGGGCCGACCGTCAACTCGGCTTACGACGAGGATATGCCATTCCTTGCACACGATGGCGCTACGCTTTTTTTCAGCAGCAATCGGACGGAGAGTATGGGCGGTTTGGATGTTTTCAAAACCAGTTTCGATGCCAAAAAGCGCGATTGGCTAGCTCCCGAAAACCTAGGACTGCCCATCAACTCCCCAGAAAACGACGCTTATTTCCGGCTGGCTTTGGATGGGCGTTCGGCTTTTTTCACTTCTGACCGAATGGGCGGGATGGGTATGCGGGATTTATACATCGCGTATTACAAAGAAGGCCAAGCAGAACAGGCCGTCGACCCTAAACCCGCTCTTTTTGCACAAGCCGACCCTAACGCGGGCGCAGCGCAGGAAATCCGTGAAATTGTGCTTCCTACCTTGCCTTACAGCTCGGACAAAGATGTTTTAAGCGCTGAAAATCAAAAAGTTGTGGAACAGGTTGTCACGCTTACCCGGAATTTCCCACAAGTATCGGTCCTGGTCACCGCACACACCGATGCGACCGGGCAGCCAAAATTTGACCTGTACAACGGCATCAAACGCGCTGAAATACTCGGCAAAACCCTGGCAGAACGCGGCGTGCCTGCCTCAAAAATCCTGCTTCGCAGCG
>JALHPW010000524.1 GCA_022842255.1 Saprospiraceae bacterium
TCAAACGCAAATTTCCCAATGCCGCCATCTGCGTGAGCGAAAGCCGAGCCTTGGGCGTGCCGGAGCTGGTGAAGCGTAACCCGGAAACCCAGGTCGTGTTGCTCGACGATGCCTTCCAACACTTGGCCGTCACCCCGGGACTGAATATTCTGCTCACAGAATTTGCACACCCCTTTACACGAGATTGGTTGCTGCCCTCGGGTCGATTGCGGGAAGGCCGCTACAATTATCGCCGGGCCGATATCATCATCGTGACCAAATGTCCGCCGGAGCTAACGGTCTTGCAGCGGCAGAAAATGATTCAGGAAATCGACCCCTTCCCACGCCAACAGGTTTTCTTTTCCCGATACCATTACGGAACCCCGTACGACCTGCTGCGCCCCGACCTCCGCCGACCGCTGGATCTGGATACCGATGTGCTGCTCGTGAGCGCCATTGCCAATACCGATTATCTGCTGCAATACCTTAAAAATTCGGTCAAATCCGCGCAAACGCTTGAATTTGAGGACCATCACTTTTTCAAGGAAGACGAGCTCAACGACATGCTGCGGCGCTTCAACCGCTTGACCGGCCGCAACAAAATCATCCTCACCACCGAAAAAGATGCGATGCGGCTGGAGCTTCACCAGGAGTTTTTCTGGAAAAACCAGTTGCCCATTTACGTGCTGCCCGTCGAGGTGGAATTCTGCGACGACGACGAGCGCGGATTTCAGGAAGAGGTGAAGCGGATGTTGTTGGATTTTAAAAGCTAGGCGGTGCCACTATAATGGGCCTACTGGATTGCTATCCTTTCGCCCAAAAACTTGGGCCTAACCTCAAAAAGGATGTCCAAATACGCCTTTACCCTGGCCAGTTTTTCCCTACAGTTGGTTTTGAAACCCATGATGCGGTCCACATCCCTTGCATTAAAGCCAATGGCGTCTATGTCATTTTGGAGGGCCAGATAAACGGCTCTTTCGTTGTGAAACCTTTGGGAGATAACGATGAATGAGTTTTGTCCGAATACTTCTTTTGCCCGAATCACGGAGTCCAGTGTCCTGAAACCCGCATAATCCAGGTGAATGTTGGATTCCGGAATCCCGCGCTGCATTAACGCGTTTTTCATGTCAAGTGGCTCATTGTAGGTGTTTATGCCATGGTCGCCACTGATTAAAACGTGTTCAATTTTCCCATTTTCAAACAGCGCGACCGCCGCGTCGATTCGGTATTGAAAATACAGATTCGTCCTGCCGTCTTTGAGCAATTTACTGGTCCCCAGCAGCAGCCCGACTTTGTGCTTTTCAATAGACTCTACCGTTGAAAATATCCGGCCCTGGATAGCGTCTTCAATCGCCTTGTTAGCCATCCAAAAGAGCGATAACACCGCCGCAAGCAGCGCACAACCCATAGTCAGGTACCTCCTTTTTGTGAGGGGTTTAAATACCCATCTTATTAGCATTGATGTCATTTCATTTCTAGCTACTCGTGTGACTCATGGGAAACTACACTGGCCATCACATCTTTCATCTTGTAACCGCCGACTTTTAAGCGGCGGTCAAGCGGCTCTTACCTAATACATCTATCTTCTTTACAGAACATCAGCATCAATAATCCATGATAGATGTGTATGTCCTGTAAAGAAGATAGATGTAATCAGTGCTCACGCATTTCCCCCGACTGAAGTAACGGGGGTTACAAGATGATAGATGTGTTGACCATGCCCCGTAACTCATATCAATAAGCGTCTTTAAACGAGCGCAGAGTTCTAATCCTAAGTTCCCCCAAACGCCCGCAAAGCTCCCCGAACACTTCCAAAACGCAACAACAGGTTTTTGGCCGCCTCATATTCCAGCCCGGTACCCTGCTGCACCATTTTCACACCGCGGTCCACTAATTTGGTGTTACTCAATTGCATATCCACCATTTTATTGTCCTGCACCCGACCCAGTTGGACCATCACCGAAGTGGAAATCATGTTCAAAATCAGTTTTTGTGCCGTGCCGGCCTTCATGCGGCTGCTTCCCGTTAGAAATTCCGGCCCTACCACGGCCAGCACCGGGTAATCCGACTCCGCCAGCAAAGGCGCCCCCGGGTTGCAGGTGATGCAGCCAGTAGTGATGCCATGTTCTCGGCAGGTTCGTAGCCCCTGCACCACATAAGGCGTCGTGCCAGAAGCGGCAATGCCAATCACGGTATCGAGGGCATCCACCTGCCAGACTTTCAAATCGAGCCAAGCCTGGGTTTCGCTGTCTTCCGCGTTTTCCACGGGGTTCCGGATGGCCTGGTCGCCCCCGGCGATGATGCCCACTACCCATTCCGGTGGTGCGCCAAAAGTGGGCGGGATTTCCGAAGCATCCACCACGCCCAAGCGTCCGCTGGTGCCTGCCCCGATGTAAAATAGTCGGCCCCCTTCGCGCATCTTGGGCACGATGGATTGCACCAACGCCTCAATTTGGGGAATGGCTATTTCCACCGCAAGCGGCACGGTTTGGTCTTCGGCATTGATATTAACCAACAATTCCCGGACGCTCATTTGCTCCAAATGGCGGTACTTCGAGGTAGATTCTGTAATTTTTTCCATCAACATTTAATTTCTGTTCAAATTTGTTCGGAAACCGTTTAAGAATTTAACAAATATTCCGAAACCCATAACAGGATTTAAGGGAACCGCATTGACCGATTCCCACACCTTGCAGCAAGATTTAGAAGACAGTCAAAAACGAAAAATTATGAACACCGCAGCCCGCATCCTCGTCCCGCTTTTTTTATTTGCCTTTTTATTGAGTTCTTGCCACACCGCCCAAAAGTATGTCGAAAGCGGCGACTACGACAGCGCGATTGACTTTTGCGTCCGCAAATTGAAGGGCAAACCCAAAAAGAAACTGGAATACGTTCAAGGACTGGAACTTGCTTTCCGCAAGGCGCAGGCACGTGACCTGGCTACCATTCAACAACTCAAAGCGGAGGGTCGCCCGGAACTTTGGGAGCGCATCCACCAAATCAACCTCGATATCAAGGCCCGCCAAAACAAGGTGGCGCCCCTAACCCCACTGGTTGCGAAAAACGGCCACCGCGCCCAGTTTCAATTTGTGGAAATCGCCGCCATGGAACGCGAAAGCCGCGAAAAGGCTGCCGAATATTTGTACGACCAATCGGTTGCACTCATCGAGCGCGGTGAAAAAGGGGATAAACTGGCGGCCCGGAAAGCCCACGGACTGTTGCTCGACCTTCAAAAACGCTATTACCCTAACTACCGCGACAAGGAGGTTTTGCTCGCCAAAGCCCGTGATTATGGTACTTCTTATGTAGTTTTTGAGGTAAAAAACACCTCTGGCAAAATGTTGCCACGCGGTTTTGCCGAGCGCCTGTTGGCCTTCGACAAACAGGGCTTGGATACCGAATGGCAGGAGTTCACCTTTGAGGCCAAACCTGGTTTGGACTATGATTACAAAGCCACGTTCAAGGTGCGCGACATCGATATCAGTCCCGAACGAATCCAGGAGCGCTCCTACATCGACGAAAAGAAAATTCAGGACGGCTGGGATTATGTGCTCGACAAACGTGGCAATGTGCGCAAAGACAGCCTGGGCAACGACATCAAAACGCCCCGTATGGTGTTCATCCGCGCCGAGATTTTGGAAGTACACCAAACCAAGGCCGCTCGTATCGCGGGTGCCATCGAAATCCGCGATACCCGCAACAATAACCTGCTGGAAACCTGCGAGTTATCCACCGAAGTGGTTTTTGAAAATTATGCCTCCACGTTCCGGGGCGATGAGCGGGCCTTGAGCCAGGATTCCAAAAACCGGATTGGCAACCGTCCGCTGCCATTTCCACAGGACGAGGATATGCTCGTCCAGGCCGCTGAGCGTTTGAAGCCAGAGGTGAAATCTGAACTTCGGCATAGCAAAGCCATTCTTTGAATTACGATTTACGAATTGGGATTTACGATTTATTTGACCCGAAGTAAGGAAGATTAATGCCTTTTTCGAATCAAAAAAATCGTAAATCCCAATTCGTAGTTCGTAAA